>NZ_ASSJ01000051.1 GCF_000473895.1 Rubidibacter lacunae KORDI 51-2
AGCATCAGCGTCGGGAGGATGTCACAAGCAGAGCAGTCCAGCGCAGTCAAGCACGAATACGTGCGGGGTCAAGTGCACGCCATGTCTGGGGCAAGCGATGTCCACGTGACGATCTCGCACAATCTCATATCACTTCTCAAGGCCCGTGTGCGCGGAAGCGGCTGTCGGCTTTATGGGCTGGACATGAAGGTACGCATCGAAAGCTAGGATGTTTTCTACTATCCGGACTTGTTAGTCACCTGCGACCTGCGCGATCGCGCCTTTACCTACTACAAATGTTTCCCGAAACTCGTCGTCGAAGTGCTTTCCGATCGTACGGAAGCGTTCGACCGGGGCGATAAGTTTGCCAACTACCGCGAGCTGGCAAGTTTGGAAGAGTATCTATTGGTGTCGCAAAAGCGGAAACTCGTGGAGTGCTTCCGCCGCAATGCCGAAGGGTTGTGGGTGTTGCACGCCTACGGTGCGGGGGAGCAAGTGGAGCTGACCGGGGTAGGGTGGACTGGCGCGATCGCCGACTTGTACGAGGACGTTGAGGTTGCCTCGTGAGGTGGGTGGCTGCGATCGCGGAGTCCGTTTTCTCCAGTCAACAATACTGATTTTTTTGTTTTCATGGGCGAGGAACATCCTTACCTCAAGTGAATTGCCTGGATAGGATTAAGCATATTCAATTACCCCTTCAACCGATGCGCTCCCCCTGGCAGACTGACACTTCTCCTGAAATGCCTGTGAGCTCGCTACAAGCTTGCTTGATTTTAGGTGCTCGTGACAGTCAGGCGCTACGCTCTTTCGATTCTTGGTCTTGCCTGGGTTTTCTTGACCGGTCGGAGTGCCGAGCGGTAGCGGAGCTGGTTGGGAGCAGCGAGTGGTGGCAGAGAATTTGTAGGACCCCAGGGTGGCTGCTGTCGCGTTGCGCCGCATCCTCTAACTGAATAAGGGGGGCGAGCGTGCAACTCGTAAATACTGCTAGAGGTTTGCCGAGTCCCGTGGATGTCGGCAGCGATTGCCACTCAGAGTGAATCTCGTCAGCAACATTAATTAAAGATTGTGGGATTTCCTCGGGTGGATAGACTGAGCGTGGTGGCGGTCGCGGCATGCCTCACCTATGATTGCACCAGAGTGTTAACCCATAAGCCATGCCACCTGTCCGGGGACTTTCAGAGCCGAACGAGAAGACCGCCTCCAGGAAGTGCAAGCCCTCCCAGCGCTGTTGGGGTTTATCAACAGCAGTTGTTTTGGCGATGACGATCGCGCTAGCAGGAGGTGATGCGACCCGGGCGGAGGCATGTAAAGCTGAAGAGATACAAAACTGGGTTGAGGAACTCGAACAAGGAGGGGGAGGCGAGGAGCGAGCGAGAATCGAGCTGATCGATTGTGAAACAGATGCGATCGCCCCGCTGAGAAAAAAACTAGCGGTCAATGATTGGCAGTCCAACCCGCAGAAGTGGGAACTGCAGGAAGCGCTGCTCGAAGTCTTGACAGAGATTGCTGGCGATCTTGCCGAAGACGCACCGATGCTGGAGAAGGAGAAACTGAAGTCGGCGATCGCAAGGCTGAAGGACGGAATCTCTGTCCTGGAAAAGTTTGAGGAAGAGTTCCAGCAAACTCCTCCCAGCGTATCGGGGAACGCATTCGATACGCCTGAAAAGCGCACTGCTTATGCGGCAGCTCAAATCGCAAAGCTGCGACCGCCCCTGAGAAAACTGCAATGGTGGTTGTGGTGGCAGCAGTTTGGGTTGTGGGTGGGTGGCGGCGCGATCGCGGTGCTGGGCTACGGCAGCGTGCTCTGGCTGCAGCCGCTTTGGTTGTTGCGGCTGCCTACCAAGTTCAAGATTCCGAAAACGGAAATCGAGCTCACGATGGGGATGATGCGCCGGCTGACATATCGGCCGCGAGTGCTAGATCGGTGGGTGGCAATCCACCTTACGACAGCTCGGCAGGAGTTTGAGAAGAAGGATACGGTGCGCGAGCGGGCGGTGCATATCTCAATTCCTGCAAGGCTGGATAAGGAGTTATTGGTAGAGCCTAGCGGTAAAGACTTGCGGGGAATTTGCGCAAAACCGAGGTTCTGCGTGTTAATCGTGGCGGAAGGCGGATCGGGAAAGACCAGCCTGGCCTGTCAAATTGCCCTGTGGGCGATGTCAGATGACCCGGAGGAGCGCCTCTGCAAGCACCGAATGCTTCCAATATTGATCGAACAGGAACTCCCCGTAGTTGAGGAGGGGAAAGACTCACTGTTGGAGGCGATTCGGGGGCAACTCAACGATTTGGTACGTGCAGTATCCCCGATACAGCCGGAGTTGGTAGAGCAGCTATTGCGTCAGCGTCGTCTGTTAGTGGTGGTAGACCACCTGTCGGAGATGACAAAGGCAACTCGCGATAAAGTTCGGCCTCAACAACCCGAGTTCGCTATTAACGCGTTGGTCGTAACCTCCCGGCTCGATGAAAAGTTGGGCGGTGTCAACCGAACACGCCTCGAACCGTTGCGGGTGGAAGGCGATCGCTTGTCGAGTTTCATCGCCGGATATTTAGAGCGACTCGGGAAACGCGACCTGTTTGAGGATGAAGACTATTTCAGTGCATGTCGCCGCCTATCCCGCATGGTGGGTCAGCGCAATATCACCGTCTTGCTTGCTAAGCTTTTCGTCGATCAGATGGTCGAGCAACAGCAAGGGGCGGGGGGGACGCTGCCGGCGAACGTGCCGGAACTCATGTTGAGCTATCTCAATCAGCTCAATCGCACGATCGAACCGGCCAATCGACGCGATCGCCTCCAGGTGCAGAAAGACGCGCAGATCGTCGCCTGGGAGTGTCTGAGGCAAACGTATCGACCCGCGCCAGCGAACAAGGAAGATGTCTCCAAAGCGTTGAGAAGAACTGGAAGCACTACAGAAACTGCCCAAGAGCAACTGGACTATTTGGAAACTCGGTTGCGCTTGCTGCAGACCCTGGAGCCGGGGGACAAACTCCGCATCATCCTCGACCCATTAGCAGAATATTTGGCAGCTTTGTGGCTGGTGGGTGACTGTCGAGATGGCTCGGACGATCGCTGGCGGGACGTTCTGGACTCCGTTGACAAGGTTCTAGAAAGCACAAACGATGCGCCCGAAGCCATTCGAGGTTTCTTGCTGGCCGTGCGCGATGCTAGCTTGCTCAAGAAAAAAGAAGCTCGGGTTCCAGACTGGGTGCCGGAAGAACTGGCGCGAAAAGCGGGCATCGATCCAGAGGAACTGCGCCAAATTGAAGAAAAACGCCGGATCCGCTTGCTGATTTCCGAACTGTCTGCCCCAGAGTTAGACTACCGAATTCGCGCGGCTGAAGACCTGGGCGATCGCGGTGCTGCAGCGGCGATCGCGGTGCCGAACTTGCTCGGCATGGTCGAAAACCAGGAACAGAGCGTCGAAGCCAGAAAAGCGGCAGCAACCGCTCTGGGCAAGCTGGGAGCCAACAGCAACGCGCTGCGAGACCAGATTGCTGATCGCTTGGTGGCTCTGCTCGTGGATGAAGCCGAAGCGTCTTCTGCGGAAGATGACGATCGCCTTATAGTGAAGCGTAGCGCCGCTGAAGCGTTGGGGTGCATGCAGGCTGCGCGGGACGAATTAATTGATATTCTCGAAAATACCGCTCGGCCTCTCACTGTGCATCAGGGATGCGCGCGGGCTTTAAGTCGGTTTGATGCTGAAAGTGGCGCGCAGATGCCGGTGCTGGTTGTGCGTATACAGAACGGCCAAACAACGACCCAAGTGCGGCACGTCCGGGTTTGGAAAGAGTCCTTGCCAGAAGGACTAACCCTCGACCTTGTCGATATTCCAGGCGGGAGTTTCTTGATGGGCTCGCCGCCTGATGAGGCCGGACGAGATGTGTACCAAAGCGTGTTTCCTGAAACCGAGGGACTGGATGTGGAGGCGCAACATAAAGTTGCGATCGCATCGTTCAAAATGAGTCGGTGTCTCATAACACAAGCTCAGTGGCGGACAGTGGCTGCTTTGCCTCGAATAAAGTACGACCTCGACCCCGATCTGCCTCGATTCAAAGGAAACGATCGCCCCGTTGAGAACGTCAATTGGTATGAAGCATTGGAATTATGCGATCGCCTCTCAGCCCATACCGGACGACCCTACCGGCTGCTGAGCGAGGCGGAGTGGGAGTATGCCTGCCGTGCCAGATCGACGACGCCATTTCACTTTGGCGAGACAATAGATGTCGGGTTGGTGAATTACGATGGCAACTACACTTATGGGGAAGGAATACAAGGAGAGTATCGCCAGGAAACTACGGAAGTAGGTATGTTTGGGGTGGCGAACGCCTTCGGGTTGTCAGATATGCACGGCAACTTGTGGGAGTGGTGTGCAGACCACTGGCATCCTTCCTACGAGGGTGCGCCGACGGACGGCAGTGCTTGGTTAACAGAGGACGAAAGCAGCTTCCGCCTGCTGCGCGGCGGTTCCTGGAGCAACCTTCCGTGGTACTGTCGCTCGGCGCTCCGCTACCGTTACAACCCAGACGTACGCAACGGCATAAGCGGTTTCCGTGCGGCGTGCGACGCGCCCTGGACCGGATAGCCCTTTGCTATTTTTCCATCGAGCCCGCGTGATTGAAGGAGTGGTAAAGCCGCCTACAGCATTTACCAGGCTAGTGAGGTACACATGTTTTTTGGATTGGCTAAATGGCGGGGGTTCAAAAAGTGAGAGCGCACCTCACGAGACCGATAAATGCTGTATCTTTCCCCTATAACCGCGATCGCCATCCCAACGGCGAAGACTCCATAACGCCACCCCCACAGTACCAGCCCGGCTGTCAGCACTGCCACCAGGAACAGCGATCGCATCTTCAACCTTCTCGCCCCCAGGATTACCGCGAGGAATTGCTCCAGCTCAGAATCTCCTCGGCGATCGCCTTTGCCCCTTGGGCTTTGAGAGCGATCGCGCCTTTGCCACTGTCTCGACGAGCCACAATAGAGATGTAACCTTCACCCAGACGGTAGCCGCTCTCATGACCATTCGAGAACTGCTCGAAGCTGCCCAAGAACTAAGCCAGCGCGATCGCATCCGGTTAGCCAGCGAGCTCATGCAACTCGTCGCCCGAGAACTGGAAGACCCCGAGCCCACGTCATCCCCGTCCACACCGTCCGAGGATCCTTTCGTCGGTCTTTTCTCTGGGTCTGCGGAACTTGCCACTCAAGCTGAAGAGATCCGCCAGCAAGAACTGCAAACCTCGTCTGGCTTCACGTGGAAGGCGTATTAGCGGACACCGGCTTTGTTGTGGCTTTGGTCAACCGCAGCGATCGACGCCACCGCAACGTCGTCCCTATCTATCAACAGTATCCGCAGATTCCGCTCCCCCAGCTGGTCTTGGGAGAAGTTGCTTACCTCATTGGTAGAGATGCAGGCATCGCCACCACAGTTCGGTTCCTGAAGGGCATACCAGCCAGCCGATTTGAGACGATTTTTGCAACTGACGCTGACATTGCCCGCGCTGCAATGATTCTGGAGCAATACATCGACAGCAAGGTCGATTTCGTTGATGCCTGCATTATGGCGATCGCCGAAAGGCTCGACATCCCAACCGTGCTGACTATCGACCGCCGCGACTTCCAGATTTTCAGACCGAGACATTGCCAAGGCTTTATCCTCAAACCGTAAACAGTGTCAGAACAGCACCGCAATCGCTACCCCAACTCCGAGCCGCCATAACGCCACCGCCACACGGCTAGCCCGACCGCAAGAGGAGCTCACAACAGCAGCGATCGCGTCTTCAACCGCCTCGCCGCCAGCATCAACGCGAGGAACCGCTCCAGCTCAGGATCTCCTGGGCGATCGCTTCTACACTCTGGGACTTTGGGAGCGATTCTGCCTTTGCCCGCTCCACTGCCGCGCAAAGGTCGTCGGGCAAGTCATCGTCGTTGAGGTTGGCCGCAATCGCGTACGTGGTTGCAGCAACTTGCTGCTCAACAGCTACTGGGAGGTCGCTGCCGAGTTGGGTGCCGACCTGGACCCGTTGCGGGACTTCCTGACCGGGCAGAGCGATCGCCTCCCCTCACACCTCCGAGAGTTCGTCGGGAGCAGCCAGCAACTTGCCGAGAGCAAGGACATCCCGGCGCTGGCGGCGGCCTTCTTCCTCGGCAGCGAGAACGGGACGGGCCTCCTGCGCGACTGGCTGCGGTTTTCGAGACCGCTGTAATAAACGCGCAAGGGAGTCAGGGCAAGGATTTCAAGAAGCCGAAAAATTTGTCACTTAGATTTCGCATAATCTGGGGCCAATTCTAACGGTAATTAGCGGTAATTCTTTGACGATCGATGTGCAGATTGGGGTTGCGGCGGTTTGCTTTTTAGGAAGTGAGATCGCACCCTCCCACACGAGGCACTATTATGGCCGAGTGTCATCGCATGGGTACAAATGTCCTACGACAGCGTATGCAAATTTATCGCGGAGAACTTCACTGCTGATATCACCACCTGGTTGCTGGGCGAGCCGGTTGAGTTGGTTCGCCTGGAGCCCTCCGAATTGGTGAGCAGTCCCATCTACGCCGATACCCTGGTGGCACTGGAAGACCGAAACCTATCGTTGCACATTGAGTTTCAGGTTGAGCCGAAGCCAGATATCCCATTCCGAATGCTGGATTACGCCGTACGCGCCATTCGCCGTACCCCCGAGAAAGCAGTGCGGCAGGTGGTGGTCTATCTGCGGCGATCGCGATCTCCGTTGGTGCGTCAAACTGTCTCTGAGCGAGATAGTACTCGCCACGAATTTCAGGTCATTCGCATTTGGGAAGAGCCTTCGTCCCGCTTTCGGGAATTACCAGGCCTACTTCCCTTTGCAGTACTCTCTGAGACAAGGGATCGCGAGCGGACATTACAGCAGGTGTCGAGGCAAATTGAAGACATAGGCGATCGCGGGCAACGGGGCGATGTCGCAGCCTCAACGGCAATTCTGGCAGGGTTAGTATTGGATAAGGATCTGATTCGGAACGTACTGCGGGAGGACGTGATGAAGGAGTCGGTGGTCTACCAGGATATTGTGGCAACTGCAGAAGAGCGCGGCCGACAAAAGGAAGGCCTCTCCTTTGCCTCGAGGATGCTGAAGCGCCGTTTTGGAGAGTTGCCTCCCGAAATAGTACAGAAGGTTGAGGGGTTATCTCTCGCATCCTTAGAGCAGTTGGGCGAGGCACTATTCGATCTCTCCGATCGAGCTGCTTTGGCTACCTGGCTTCAAGAGCATCAATAAGTGAGAGCAGGACGGCCGTCGGTATCCGACCGAAGAGCCCCCTCATTTAAACAATAAAACCCATTCGGCTCTCTCACGAAAGCCATCCACACGCTAACGCGATCGCGCTACCTACGCCGACCAGCACCCCATAGCGCCACCGCCAAAGCACCAGCCCCACTGCCATCGTCGCCACGACTAGCAGCGATCGCGCCGACAACCTTCTTGTCTTCAGCATTACCGCAAGGAATTGCTCCAGCTCAGAATCTCCTCCGCGAGCGCTTCTACACTCTGGGACTTTGGGAGCGATTCAGCCTTTGCCCGCTCCACTGCCGCGCGCAGGTCGTCGGGTAAGTCATCGTCGTTGAGGTTGGCCGCGATCGCGTACTTCGCCACTTCCACCCCTGCCTTCCATTCCTGAGCCAAGCGCATCAGTTGGGCGAATTGCTGCTCCCGATATCCGCTTCCGCTACTAGATGCATCCGCGGTCTTCTGGGGATGCACGACGGACTCCTCGGGCAACGTTACGGAACGTTGCGCTTCCAGAAATCCCTCAATCCTGCCGCGATCGCAGTAGTACCTATGTAGCGCGTCGAGCTGCCGTACGTGCTCGGCAGTAAAGTACGCGCGACGCTGCCGATCCTTGCGCGCCTGGATATCTAGGTATTTCAGCCATTCGTAGAACATCGTCTTGCCAATGCCGTACCGCTGCAGCAGCTCGCTGCGACGCGCCTGAGTGGGAAGTTCCATTGCTCTCAACCTGCTGGAAACGTCGCCGGATGTCTACCCGGACGAGTTCATTTTAGTACAAATGTACGCATTGCGTTCCGATTTGCTGCGGAATCCCGCGGACTGCTCCAGCATTGGTTTGTTCGAGCGCAGGTGTCAATCCGATGGAACCCAGCCAGAGTTATCACCAGACGGGGGTGGCGATCGCAGATGCCTTCTCCCGTCTCACACCCCCCAAGCGGGTGGCGCACGTCGCAGTAGCTCTCTGCTTTGGGGTGGGGGATTTCGCGCATTTGGCGCAGGCACTGTCGCACCAGCGCGCGCGGGCGACAGCTCATTGTGTTGATGCACCTCGACCAAACTGGTTGGCGGCGGTCCCGAGTTGCTTCCCAACCGCTATGGGGAGGTCGCCGCCACTCTAGTCCCAAACCTAAAACCGAAACGGACGTTCCCGGCCGGGCGCAGCGATCGCCTCCCCTGGCACCTCCGAGAGTTCGTCGTGGGCAGCCAGCAGCTTGCTGAGAGGGGGACATCCCGACACTGGCGGCTGCCTTCTTCCTCGCTAGCCAGAACGGGACGGGCATCCTGCGGGTTTTGCGGCAGTATCTGCATCCGCCGAAATCTGCTCCTCCTTCCCAGCCTCCGCGCGATCGCCGACTAGGAGCAATTCCACGCGATCGCCCCCTTGAGCTGGTTTGCGGACTCTGTTCGAACGATCGCCAGAATACTGCCCTCGCGATCGCAGTCCAGACCCGCCGCCGTTGTGGGATGCAACCTCTCAACGGATGGCTTCTAATTCACTTGCTGTCTGAATGCCATGTCCAACCGCCCCTGGTTTACCCGCCGCGAGCGCGTCTTCCATCTCCTCGATGAGTGCTGGTGTGAAGGTCGCCGCTCCCATCAGCAGCTCAAAGGTCACGTCCGTCGTGCCACCGGCACGGCCTGCTCCCCGAAGCTGATTGTCGCGTGGAAGCGCGATCGCCACATTCCCCTAACTTGTCACAAGGAACCCGTATGAAACCCGCTACCGCCCGCCTGCAAGTCGTCAAAAAACAGCTCCCCCCCAAGCGCCCGCGTCGAAGTAAGCTGCGGAGGGAGTGGGAAGCGTTTCTGCGCTGGAACGCCTACGCCGTCGGTTTCGTAGCTCCCGCGTCGATGATCCCCCAAGTTGCTCTGGTTTGGCAGGGGCACATCGTGGGGATTGCCCTCATCTCCTGGATTTTGCTTTCTTTGAAGAGCACGCTGTTCGCTTTTTGGGGACTGGAGCGCCGCGTCTGGGTGGTGGCGTTCAAGGAGGGGCTCCAGGCGATCGCCAACCTGCTGGTACTGGCCGGCTTCATCTATCACGCATACTTGAAGTGAGGTGAGCCACGATCTGGTCGACGTCAGAGAAATCTGGCAGTGCAGGCGATCGCCTCCCCGATCGTGGAGGATCCTCCGTGCCAGAGCTGCGCAGCAAGCACAGCCCCCCTGCGGCTTCGGCACCCTGATTGATGAGGGTTGCCCCAGGGCATCGGGTCTACGAGCGCGTCATCGAGTTCGTGCGCCATCGCTCGGGGGGCTGTTGCTCCCGGCGAGCGATCGCCCGCTGGTTGCTAGAGAACGTGCATTACAGCGATCGTGGCCTGAATGCCTCGAAGGAAAACCATCGCTGGCAGGGAGCTTAAGGCATCGAGTACTCGATGAGCCGTCGGGGCAATTTCTTGGACAATACTCTGGTTGAAAGCTTCTTTGCGACGCTGAGGACCGAGCTGGTGTATGACACCAACGCCCTCAACATGGAGGAAGCAAAGTCCGAAATCTTCGAATAAATCGAGGTGTTCTACGATCGGCAACGACGGCACTCGACCCCGGGCTGTGCCACTCCAGCAGACTTCGAGCAAGCCACATCAGCAACTTAACCGACTTGTGCAAAACCCGAGCAAGGCCAACTGGAGAGCAAGCTCTTGCAGCACCTCGAAGATCTCACACCAAAGGTTGTAGCTGCGCTACGGTGCGAAGAGTTCGTTCTCGACGCTCTATCTGTCGCAATACTTCCAAGTGTTGGTATTTGCGCGCTTTAACTACTGATGGCAATGGATAGCTGAAACGATGGATCTACCTCCGAGCCGGCTCGGAGATCTTTATGCGAATAGAGGGCGAACAGAGCGCCTTTTTATACCCCCTCAAAGTTACTGATGAGGCGTGAGGCTTCGGGTCGATCGCTTCAAACGCAGCGCGTTGAATACCACGGATACCGAACTGAGCGCCATCGCTCCGCCGGCAATTGCCGGATTCAAGAGCAACCCGAAGGTCGGGTACAGCAACCCGGCCGCGATCGGAATGCTGGCAACGTTGTAACCGAAGGCAAACCAGAGGTTCTGTCGGACATTCCGCATCGTCGCCCGACCGAGCTGAATCGCGATCGCGATGTCGTGGAGGTTGCCGGACATCAGGGTGATATTGCCAGCGGCGATCGCGACGTCGGTGCCGGTGCCGATCGCGATGCCCACGTTTGCTTGAGCGAGAGCTGGCGCGTCATTGATGCCATCGCCGACCATGGCAACGCGCTTGCCTTCCTGCTGTAACGCCTTTACCTCCTCGGCTTTACGATCCGGTCGCACGCCGGCCGCAAAACGCCAGATGCCGGCCTCCCGCGCGATCGCTTCGGCAACGCGTTCGTTATCGCCCGTCAAGACCATGACTTCCAAGCCCAGCAGCTGTAGCACCCGCACCGCTGCTCTTGCCTCCGGTTTCAGCACATCTGCCAGTGCGACGATGCCTGCTGCGCGATCGCCGATTGCCAACCACACCACGGTTTGCGCGCGAGCTTCCCATGCGTTGGCGCGATCGCTTAACTCAGACGTATCGATACCATCTGCCTCCAACCAAGCACGCGTGCCAGCGCGAGCGGGGACACCCGCCACGTTCCCCTTCACACCGCAGCCCGGAACGGCCTCGAACTCCGCGACCGCTGGCAGCTCGGCACTGGCAATGCCCCAGTCGGTTACGTAAGCGACGATCGCCGCTGCCAGCGGATGCTCCGACTGCCGCTCCAACCCTCCCACCAACCGGAGTGCCTCCCGATCGTTTAGGGTGCCACCTGGAGCAATCGCAAAGTCCGTCACGGTAGGATTGCCCTGGGTCAACGTGCCGGTTTTATCCAAAATCGCCACCTGCAGCTTGCCCACAAGCTCGATAGTTTCCGCATCGCGGATGAGAATGCCCCGCTCGGCACCGATGCCAGTCCCCACCACAATCGCCATTGGGGTCGCCAACCCCAAAGCGCAGGGACAAGCAATAATCAGCACGCTAGCCGTGGCGACCATGCCCAAGCCCGGATTGCCGCTTGCCGTCCATACCGCGAACGTTACGAGCGCGATCGCCAGAACCGCCGGGACGAACCAACTCGTGACGCCATCGGCAAGGTCTTGAATTGGCGCTTTGCTGCCCTGTGCCTGCCGCACCAGCTGCACGATCTGCGCGAGCACAGCATCCTTGCCAACGCGCGTGGCCTGCAGTTGAAAGCTCCCGGTTTTGTTGAGCGTGCCGCCGATAACCTCGTCGCCAACTTGTTTGAGGACGGGCAGCGACTCGCCGGTCACCATAGCCTCGTCCACCGAGGAGCTGCCGGCAACCACCTCGCCGTCCACCGGCACCGTCTCGCCCGGACGTACGCTGACGCGATCGCCGACGACAACTGCCTGCACGGGTAGGTCGAGTTCTTCCTCATTGCGAATGACGCGCGCCGTTTTCGCCTGCAGCCCCAACAGCTTGCGAATGGCAGCGGTGGTTTGGCCGCGCGCCCGACTTTCCAACCAGCGTCCGAGTAAAATCAGCGCGATGACCATTGCCGCACTCTCGAAGTACACCACTGGGTCTGCGCCGCGCGCGCGCAACCAATCCGGTCGTACCGTTGCGAAGACGGAGTACGCATAAGCCACTCCCGTTCCCAGCGCCACGAGCGTATTCATATCTGCCGTGCGGTGCCGAAGCGATCGCCACGCGCCGACGAAAAACGGCTGGCCGCACCACATCACGACCGGCGTTGCCACCAACCCTTGCACGAGCGGGGCGTGCAGCCACATCGGTCCGCCTAACATGCCGCCCATCAGTGCGGTACTGGCTACCGCCGCAACAACGAAACGTCGCAGGAGTTGTTGTTGGTGCGATTGCCGCTCGTCTGTATCCACCGGATCGATCTCCATCGACAGATCGTCCAGCGGCTCGGCCCGGAAACCAGCCGCCGCGACTGCCTGCTGCAGCGCCGACAAATCAACGCGATCGTCGTGCCGTATCGTCGCCAATTCTGCTCCGAAATTCACCTCGCAAGTTTGAACGCCGCCGATCGCTTGCAATGCCGCCTCGATGCGTCCGGCACAGCTCGCACAACTCATGCCATATAGGCGCAGGTAATCGATAGAGAGGTCAACACTGGCGCGGATCGGTTGAGTTGGCATGGTTTGCAGCTCCAAGTTCGATCTCCTGTCAAACATCGCATCGGCATCATCAGGGGCGTTCTCGATACACCCGAGCACGCCGCCAGCCGCTCCTACGGCAACTCGATGCTGTTACCAGAACGATCGCGGACGAATACGTCCCAGCGACCGTCAGGGGCGGCCTCAAAGGCAATCGTCGAGCCGTCGGCGCTGATCGTGGGATGGCGAACGGCGGCAGGTAAGTCTGCCGTTAGGTTACGGGTTATCTGCGTCTCGCGATCGTACAAATAGATAGCTGCATTGCCCCGCCGGCTGGCGGCAAAGACAAGGTAACGTCCGTCCTCCGATACCGACGGATGCGATGCGATCGCGTCGAAGCGATTCAATCCCGGTAGCTCCACGAGACGGCGACTGTCGGCATCGAACAGATATACATCCTGCGAGCCGTTGCGATCGGACACGAAGGCAATGTAGCGTCCGGCGATGCTCGGCATCAGCTCCGATGCCGGACTGTTAAGCCCGCGCCCGCCCTTATCAAAGGAAAACTGCAGCGCGCGCGGATAGCCACCGCCACAGCCGACTAGCAGCAGCGCGATCGCCGCCCAGACGCTATGCCCGCGCCAACGGCGGGCGGCGCACCCCCAAGAGATGCGATCGCTACGGCACTTGAACGGGCGTTCCATCAGCAATGTCCGGTTCCACATCGGGACCGCGGTCGAGCACTTCGATATCCCATTGCCCTTGACGGGCGCGTTCGTAGACGACAAACCGTCCGTTCGGGCTGATGCTGGGGTTGCGAATCCAACTGCGCGAGGGCAGCGCAATGATAACTGGCGTCTGCACCGCGCGGTCGTAGAGCGCTACCGCCGGCCGGCCGCGATCGTCGACCAGATAGGTCAGGTAGCGCCCGGTTCGGCTGAGGCTGGGACTCTCCACAAGCGCGAGTTGCCGGTCGAGACCGGGGAGCATTACGTAGCGCTGTCGCTCCAAGTCGTACATCAAAATCTGACGCCGACCGTCGCGATCGGACACCCAGGCCAGATAGCGCCCGTTGCCGCTGAGTGCCGGATGTTCGTCATTAAAAGGACTGTTTGCCGCCTGCGGACCCTCTGGCAAGCGTGGCCCGCCACAGGCCGAGATCGCGACGATCGAGCAGAGCCCCGCACACCAGTACAGCCACCGCCGGACGCAATCGTGCCTCTGCTGTTTCGGTGATGCCTTCACACCTGCCCCACCTTTGCCTGCATCCGTCAGTTCTAAGCTCCTGTCGATTCCGCTCCCGCCAACCGATCGTCACTCGGGACGCGATGGATCGGAACGAATACCGAAATCAGTAATCGAAGTTGCTCGTGTCGTCATCGCCATCGCCGCTGGGAGGACGCTCCGGGTCGATCGGTTGGTAGTCCGCATAATCGGCGTTGGTGGCCGCGCTCGATCGCTTGGGCGGGCGCTCGGACGAGCCGGACGGACGGCGCTTGCTCGGGCGGCGCGGCAAGTCGGATTCGTCCGAGCGAGCACTCGTCGGACGCGGCCGCCGGGCGGGCGGACGCGAGGAAGGCGGCTCTTCGCGTCCGTCCTCGCGGCTGTTGTCAAAATCGATGTCGAGATCGTCGTCCGGGGGACCGTAGCTGGAGCGATCGCCACCCGGTCGGTCGGTGGCGTAACGATCGCGCTCGGCGGCTGGTGGACGCGGACGACGCTTGCGCGGGGGGCGTCCGGTTGGGCCACCAGTGCTGTTACTGCTAGCGCTACCGCGCGCTCGACGGGATGCAGAACGCTCGTCGCGGGCGTACTCGTCTTCGAAGGAGTCCCGGCGCGCGCGCGGATCGGCCGTCCCGCGCAACTGGCGCTTCATCTGCCGCGGTTCCTCTTCAAGGGAGTCAAATTCGTCGATTTCGGCGCGATATACCCGGCTCGCGCGGCGATCGCGATCCACCGTCGGGGTGCTGCGTCGCGCTTGCTCGGCCGTCACCGACCGCAGGCGGATTGTCTCGAATGCAAAGGCCACCGACACGCCGGCCAGTAGAAATTGACCGAACTGCAAAATGGGATCGAGCCGCCAGCCTTGGAAAATCAAAATGCAGCCGCACAGAAGCCCCACGGCTGCCACGACGATATCTTGATCGCGCGAGAGTTCGGGTCGGAACGAGCGCATGGCATACAGCAACGCACCCGATACGACTAAAAACAGCCCGAGCAAGAACGCGGCATTCAATCCGAAGTTAACCTGCGCGAGCACTTGCGGCGAGTACAGCCAGAAAAAGCTCAACATGACTTGACATTACCTGCAGTCAGTCCCATGTTAGCGGTTTAGGGCTGACCGACGCGATCGCCCGGCCTGCTGGCAAGGCTGCCCGGTCGTTCCGACGGACTCGCACCGCACCAATCGCACGTCTGTAGTCCAGAGGGACCGCCGCCCGCCCGACCAATGGCGCCGGACGCGTGCCCTGCAACCAAAGCGATCGCACTCCCCGACTGCCCCCGGTACCGTTAGGATCCTGGTTGCAGCCATCTTCACAACCCCGACAGCAACTACCATCGTGATTCCTGTTATTGGCTTGGTTAGCGGCACCTCCGCCGACGGTATTGACGCCGCTCTTGTCAACGTCGATGGTACCGACACCGATCTGCGGGTCGAACTCCTAGCCGGCGCGACCTATCCATATCCGCCCGACCTCCGCGCGACGATCCTGGCTGTTTGTGCGGGGCAACCGCTCTCGCTAGAAGAACTGGTCGCCCTCGACGACGCGATCGCCTGGGAGTTCGCCGCTGCCGCTCGCGCCATCCAAAGCGGACAGCCTGCCGCCCGCGCGATCGGCTCCCACGGACAAACGGTCTTCCATCGCCCGCCCGCGCCCACCGCACCCGTTCCCCTCGGTCGCAGCTTCCAGCTCGGGCGCGGGGAAGCCATCGCCCACTTAACCGATCTGCCCACCGCTAGCAACTTCCGCGCTGCCGACATCGCCGTTGGCGGCGAAGGCGCGCCCCTGGTCTCCAAACTCGACGCGTGCCTGCTCGCTCATCCGACTGAAGCTCGCTGCATTCAAAACCTCGGCGGTATCGGTAACGTTACCTACCTACCGCCCAAATCTTCTCCCGATTGGGAACGCAGCATCTGCGGCTGGGACACTGGTCCGGGCAACGCCTTGCTCGACCTTGCCGTCACCGCTCTCACCAACGGCGAACAAACGTACGATGACGGCGGGGCCTGGGCAGCACGCGGAACTTGCGATCGCGCCCTCGTCGATACCTGGTTAGAGCATTGCTTCTTCCACCAACCGCCACCCAAATCCACCGGCCGCGAACTGTTCGGTGCTGGGTTCCTAACCGCCAACCGCCACCATGCGGAGCGGCTCGACCCTGCCGATTGGCTGGCTACCCTGACCGAACTCACCGCCGCGACTGTCGCTCACAGCTACCGCAGCTTTCTACCGGCCCTGCCCAACACCGTTCTGCTCTGCGGCGGCGGCCGTCACAACCAAACGCTCGTCGGGCGCTTGCAAGCCCTATTGCCGGAAACAACCATAACGACAACCGATGCTGCCGGTCTCGACGGCGATCGCAAAGAAGCGATCGCGTTTGCCGTTCTCGGTTATTGGCGCGCGCGCGGTGACGTGTCCGGCAACCTTCCCGGTGTAACCGGAGCGCGGGCCCCAGTCCTACTCGGCGACCTCCACCTGCCTGGGAAATTCCCCACCAATGGAGGCCGGCCGCTCCCGATGCGGCAGGTATACTAGGACAACGCCAGCTAGACTTGCGTCCGGCACGTACGCATATCCGGCACTGGGCCGGATTCAGCACCTGGCAGACCCGGTGCGACACACTGGACGATCGAGGGGAATGCATGGCTCACACCTTCCTACTAGAAGCAGGACGCTGGACGCTGCGCGGAAGATGGCAGGATCGCAGCGGTCAATTCACCAACATGATCGGAAAAACGGTCATCGTTTGGAGTACGGATCGTTGGTTTACCTGGAAAACCAAGATCGTCTGTATCGACGGCGACCTTCCTGGCAGTAAGTCTGGCGAGCGCATCACCGAGATAGCTTCTCAATACCGCGGTCGCATCGATAGCGGGCAAATGCAGTATACGTTTATGCTGCAACAAAGTTTCCTCGGGCGCCTTGAAGGGGAGGGCTGGATCGGTCCCGAGGTAATCGTCCAGCGCTACTGGGTACTGGACGACCGACAACGTCGCAGCGGCTTTGAAACACTCCATCGCCTCAACGAATCTACGTATTACCTCACAAGCGGCCTTCTCACGGGGCATCACTTAGCCGGTACATTCGAGGCGACCCTCGAACGCCGGATCTGAGGAGGCTCTTATTCCTACTGCTCGAATAATTACAGTGGGACTACATCCAGGGCACCTCGAAAAATTGTCGAATTTTGGCTTACCGGCTTTTGAAATGCCCGTGCTGCCCTGCCGGCCTTCGCTCTTGAGTGAATCATCGAGGTGCCCTACACGTTAAGCCTGAACCGTGATGCTCGAGTTGGGTTTAGAGCATGGCGATGTAAGGGTTCCGGACCTGCACCACTCTCACCGTGCAGGACTAGCATAGACAGTTGCCCAGTGCGTCAAAACAATATCAACCATAGCAATCGCCGTTTTGCTAAGGACGTAGGATGAGCACTTTCTCCTCTATCTTCATCCCATGCCCACAAACCCCACAACCACGACCTTCGCAACAATGTCCTCGACGCGATCGCGCGGGGCGACGTGACCGCCATCGAGGCAAGGACTGCCTTCCGTATCAGTCGCGACACAATCTACTTCTGGATGCAGAGCAAATTAGGATAGGGTGACTTTCACCCACGGCCCGCTCCCTAAACCGGTCACAGCGATAAAATTCCATAAAATTTCTGACTAGTAGCAATTTCAGCGTTTTTCGAAGCCGCTCCCAATCGGGCGCAGCAGGAATCGGTTAATTTGTGGCCGGGGGCCGTCAGAAGCTGCCGCATCTTCCGTGTACTGCGCAAGATTGGGTTCGCGCGCATGAAAAAACTGACGGGTACCCAGAGCGTGACGAAGCCTAAAGACCCCCTCAGGGAGCAGTGAGGCCACCGCAAGCGAAAACCATGGTGTCGCCGCTAACGAGTTGAGCAGGGACCAGCAAGACTTATGAGACGATGGCAACAGCCCGCGCGGAGAGAGGCTCAAAGACCTCAAGCCGGTGTCGCAAGGGCGGCGGGTCCACACGATCGCTGCACAGTGTGAGGGCATTTGTGGGCATCATTCGCCGTGGAGCAAACGAGCAAGCAAATGGCGTTTGAGACCTACCTGGAGCAGTGCTTGATTCCCGAGTTAAAAACGGATAGAAAGTAGTGATAAACAATGCGACCTTTCACAAGTTTGGTATGACCCAGGAATTGGTGAGGGCGGCCGGATGTGAGATGTGATATCTGTCGTTCGAATCGCCGGACTCGATCGAAATCGAGCGTTGTTGGTCGCGATCGAAATGTCGGATACGGAAATGCTGGCAGGAGCTTGAGATGTTGCGGGAGGCAATAAAGTACGGACTTAGCAAGGTGTCCTAATCTAGGTACCTATTGCTTTATTATTACCGGTCGTTTTACATTGTTTGCTAGGGATGCTGGAGCAATGCAGGGCTTGCAATTGCTGTCCTACATGACACGAAGCCAGCGCAGCGGGCTACATACGCTTTCTATGACTGTTACCGAGCACGCAGGCTGCTAGACTCGGAGCAGCAACGGTCGCTTGTTTACCTCTCCTAAATGATTTCGCCTCGAACTTGCTATCTGCAGAAATGCCCAGAGACATTAACCGAGAAAACCTCCTGGCGGACCGCTACCAGCTCGTAGAGCTGGTAGGCAAGGGGGCCATGGGCGAGGTTTATCGTGCCAAAGATGTTCTCCTCGGCAGGCTGACCGTAGCGATTAAGTTTATTTCTCAAGCATTGTTAAACGACAAGCGGCGCGATCGCTTCGAGCAAGAAGCAACAATTTGCGCGCTCCTTGGAGAGAAAAGCATTCACATCGTTCAAGTGCGCGATTACGGCGTCGACAACCGTGACGTCCCGTTCTACGCGATGGAGTTTCTAGAAGGAAGTAGCCTTAGCGACATTGTCAAGATCCAGCCGCTGCCACTCGTACGCTTCGTTAACTTTTCGCGTCAGATCTGTTTGGGATTGCAGTGCGCGCACCAAGGCATTCTTTACGAAGGCGAAATCTGCCCGATCGTCCATCGCGACATCAAGCCTAGCAATATCCTAATCGTGCAGGATCCGACTCTAGGCGAGTTGGTCAAAATTCTCGATTTTGGCATTGCAAAGCTCGTTCAAACCAATCAGTCCCAGACTCACTCTTTCCAGGGCACACTAGCTTATTGCTCGCCCGAACAAATGGAAGGAAAAGAACTCGACAATCGCTCTGACATTTATAGTCTCGGCGTGATGATGTACGAGATGCTGACAGGGGAGATGCCGATCTTACCGGAGCACAACTCCTTCGGCGGTTGGCACAAAGCTCACCGTCACAGCCCACCCGACCCTTTCCAGCCATCGCTAAATATTCCGAAAAAAGCGGAAGAGCTGATTCTGGGCTGTCTGGCCAAGAGTCCGCAAGCACGCCCGCAGACTATTAGCGAAGTTCTTGAGGAGTTGAATGCACTGAGTTTGCTGGTTTCGAACGGGGGCGTGCCCGAACCAGCAAACTCCAGCAGTAAAACCTGGCGCACGCCCGCACCGACCGAACCGAATATTAAGGTACCAAACCATCTATCGAGCGTTGACGTACAGCTCGACAACCTTTGCCTCAAATCGACCTGGCCGAATAGCAAGCCGCGCGAGAAGATCGTGTTCCCCCGCATGCTGGCAACCCCATTAGGCGAGACGCCGACGTTATGGGCAATGCTCGATCGCGTCGATATCGAACAGCGGACCGTTTGCAAGCGTTACAACCAATTTTTATTTTTGATGTTCCCGCACCCGATGGTGTTATGGATTACTGCACTCCACAGTCACGCTCGGCCGACGCGCTGGCTGCCATGTTATCTGGACCTTAAATCCGGGACGGGTCAGCAGGTGGCACGCGGTTTGGGGGAAACGGGGATGTACCGCATTCTGCTGTTCGCGACGAACGCACCGCAGCAGTGCCTGCATGTCTTGAAAGCCCGAGTTGCAACTATTCAGCGTCAGAAGCTCTACGATTGGGCCAGCTCCAGCCAGTCTTGGCAGTCTTATGCCAGCCCGCAAATGAGCAAGCAACTACTCCGACGCGAGTTCGACAATATCAAACCGAAGATTCAATCCAAGCTCGACGCTATTAGCGATTCGCGCAGCCAAGTGTCTGAAGTTTAATTCTTGTTGTCCTAGCCAGTTCGTGCTGCGATGCAAGCAGCTGGGTCTAGAGCAGCTGGGTCTATATAGGATAGGACGCATCATCAGCTAAGCCAGGCACGAGCCAAAACCAGGGTCCTGCGCTCGCTTCCCTGCGAATACTGATGAAATCAATTGCGGGTAGAGCATCTGCAGACAGTTTGATGACAAACTGGATACCGCAAGTTGCAATTGCAACGGGTTTCCTTAGCCACTGAATAAATGCGCAGCCAGGCAGTCCTCAAGAAGCTTAAGCTTTAAGGAAGTAGCAAGCGATCCAGTTCGGGAATGTCGACCCAAGCATTTGACTGGCTTGATTGATGCGTGGCGTCCATCAGCAACTGGGAAAAGACACCTTCACGCAGAGACGGCACCATCGTCGTTCCCTGTTGGATGGCATCGAGCCAACGATCGGCAATGCGGATGAAGGGCGCGAGGCGTCCGTCGGGGTAAACGCGATCGAACGCCAATCGTTCTGGAACGTCGACTTCAGCAAGCACTCCACCGGCAGGTGCTGCATAAAGATGGAAGCCGTGGACGTAGTCTTTAGGGTTGCTACTACCCAGGGCTAGCGTGCCCCGATCGCCGTAGACCTCGATCCAGTGACCGCGACCGGCGTAGGTAGCGGAGCTGAGGGCAAGCTGGCAGGGGGCGCCATCGGCCAGCTCCAGCATCAGGATGGCGGTATCGTCAGCATCAACGGGTTTCGACGCGCCACCATCTTGTGGGTCGGGGCGGGTGGGAATCGAGGTTACCAGACGCGCGCAGAGCTTGCGGACGCCGCCGAACAGCCAAAGTAGGTAGTCAAAGCTATGAGAGCCGATCGCGCCGAGAGCGCCGCCACCTTTGTCCTTCTGGGCATACCAGTTCCAGGCACGTTCGGGATTGGCCCGGCTGGCGACAAGCCAGTCGATGGTAACGAGGCGAATATTGCCGACGTAACCCGCACTCAAGTATTCGGCGAGTAGCTGCCAAGACGGCACGCACCGAAACTCAAAATCAACCGCCGCAACGAGACCGCGATCGCGGGCGAGCCGGTAGAGTTCGATCGCATCATCGACATTGAGAGCTAGGGGTTTTTCCAAAAGTAGGTGTTTGCCGGCATCCAGAACGGCTTTGGCCATGTCGTAGTGCAAAAATGGCGGCGTGCTGATGCTGACGGCCTCGACCTCCGGCAGGGCAAGCATTGCGTCAAGGCGATCGCTGGCATGGGGTATGTTGAAGGCTTCGGCGATTTGGCAGGCTTTGGCGCGATCGCGATTGTGGACGGCAACAACGCGCGCGCGCGGATGCGCCTGAAAACCGGGAATGTGAATGCTTTGCCCGAAGCCCGTCCCAACGACGGCGACCCCTACGGTGTCGGTTTCGGCAACCACGAACGTTCCTCCTGCGTGCTCTGTGGCATCGTAGCAGTCGGCGTGCCCGTTCGTGCCTGTCGCATCGGCACGAACGGGCAATAGTCCAAACCAGCGCGGATCGCTCAGGCGATCGCGAACTCGAATCCGTGGCTGCTGCGGAAGTCGTGGGTTTGGCGATCGATAAGATTGGTGTCGCTGAGTTCGAGGTTGTAAAAGTCAAGCTGGTCGGCATCGAAGTAGGGTCCAGCGTGCCAAGTACCGACCGCCAGTTTGAGAAAACACGGTCCCTCCATCCGAAAAACCGCGATCGTGTCCGGGTCGGGTTCGGGCGCGCGGGATGGCGGCGCGACAGCGAGGAACCAGGGTTGCCCCGACACCGTGCCGAGGCATTGGGTACAGCGTTGGTGGCGGGTGATGCGGTGAAAGCGCCGGCCGCGAAATTGCAGCCGCATGATATACAACCGCGGCGTGCCCTGGCTCAGGTCGAGTTGAGCGTCATCGGCGTCGAAGGGTTTGCCATCGGGCGTCGGTCCGACGAGTTGTCCGAACGGGGCAAACACCTCAATCGTGCCGGGGACTGCACTCAGCGTGCGCGTGGCCGGCATGCGCATCACGAGCTAAGCCCTCCAGCAGTTGGGCGATCGCCGCGCACGACCAAATCTAGCAGCGGTTGACCGCTGACGCAGAGCCAATGGGCGGTAAATAGATCCGGCTGCTGCACGCCGAGGCTGGCGAGGGCGGGAGCGGCAGGAAACGGCCACAAGCGCGAAAATGCAACGCGATCGCCATCCGTACCAACTTCGACCAAATACAGGGCAGCTGGCGCGTCTAGCCACCGCAGCAACCGGAACGCCAGAGCGTAAAGCGATTGGCGTATCCGGTCGGGAAAATCCGCCGGTTGCACGTAGCCGATCTTACGGTTGGGGTTGGAGGCAATTGCCTCGCCATAGAGCGGTCCGCGAGCGGTGAGCGCCACGGGCAACCAATAGGTTGGCAGATCGGCAGTCGCGATATCGACTGAGAGGTCGCGCGCCGCGCGCGCTTGCAATCCTTCAACCTCGCGGCAAGCATCCCAAAGCCAGCGGCCGGGAAACTGGAACGCAACGGGTAACTCCAGCTCGAGCGGCAGGTAGCAAAGCTCCGGCTTGGCAACAGCGAGTAACGCTTCGGGGGCCACAACCACAGTTGCAATCTTGGGATTGCAGCGCGCGATCGCGGACTGCAACGCTGCTGAAATGGGATTGGTGCGATCGCCGACGATGGCGATCTGTTGGGGTAGGACCCGTTCAGACATTCTCGAACTTAGGATACGGCTCGGCTTCGCGCTGGGGTTGAGATAGGTCGAGGGGCTGGGCTCCATTGCGCGTGCGCATGGCAAGACGATAGCTCACGCTCTGCAGTTCGGCATACAATTGACGATTTTCCCGTTGCAATCGCTCGACTTTATCGCGGACTGGCTCGATGCGCTCGGAGAACTTTTGCCGGTAAATTTGCGGTAGCTCTTGCACCACTTGTTCGAGCATGTGGTTGCGATCCGATAGGGCTTGAACTGACTGCTGCAACCGGTAAAGTTCCGCATCGCGCGTGGAAATTTGCTCTTGGTAGAAGCGAACCTGTTGCTCGATGTCTGCAAGTTCCCCACGCAACTGATGGAGCTGTTCCGATTGCTCTTGCAGGGCTGACGAACTTTCCATGCCGCTCGGCGGCAAAACGCGATCGCCGTCTTTAACGATGCGAAACAACTCTTGGGAAAGCTGTTCGACGAGTTGATTGCGCAAGTCAAGCTCGGCACGCAGCTCGGCAACATCCGCGAGGGCGTGGGAGGGTGGAGAAGCGGGAAAGTCGGACTGGCTCACAGTTGCAATCGCTCCGAGACACAGAATTAGCGGGGCAGACCCACAGCAGCACCTTACGACAAAAACTGCAGCTACCTTAACATTGATGGCAAAGTAGTGACGTATTGCAGTACGTCCAACGCGGCAGCTCGAACCATTTTTATCATTGCCGTCGATCCAGCAAGATCGGGGATGACGCACGCGTCCGCAATGTTCCCGATCGCCTTCCAGGCGTAAACTGCATCGGCTTCGATCTGCACCAAGACTGACGGCAGCTTGCGCAGTGAAGGCGTCAGTCCAACTTTCTTCGTTCTGGGTGTCGAGAGCGTTATGAGAGCAATTGCCAATCTAATGACTGCCTTAATCTTTGCCAGCTGGCTGGCTGGGATTGCCGTTTTATCCATCCAAAATATCCGCCCGCTCGCACTTCGGTTTTTGACGTGGCAGTCGGTCGAAATTCCCTTCGGCGTGATGCTGAGTTTCAGCGTCGGTGTCGGTTGTGCGGTTGGAGCGATCGCGCCGTCACCGATCGCCGCGCGTCGCCCTCAAGCGAGCGAGCCCGACCCTCTTGAGGATTGGGAAGATGAGGAGGACTAAACGCCGGGGGTGCGGGAAGATTCCTCGACGGAATAGGTATAAACCAGCAGCAGTTCATACTTTGCTGCTGCCGTTAAGCTCGCGTTACTTCAGTCGTCCGCTGCTGTAGAGCGACGTCCGAGATCGTAAATACCGCAGGCAAAACACGCAAGGATGCCGACGCTGACGGCCCAGCTACGCCCCAGGCCGTACTCCACGCCAATGTTGCAAAGAACACCAGCAATCAGGAACGGTACGATGCTGGTCACCGATGCATAGAAGGCATTTTGAGACTCCCGTGCCGCCCGCGTGCGCTCGAACTCTTTCGCAGAGGTATACATCCAGCGCTCGGCGAAATTGAACCAGCGATCGAGCATCTCCGTGACCCATTCGCGCAGACTGGCAAACCCCAAATACAGCGCAAACGCCCACAGGCAGGCCCCGGCGATCGAAGCGCGCTCGATTGAGAACGGCAGCAGATCCAGCATGACGCGTCGTTACGCCTCGTAATCTCTTGAATGGTACGCATCCTAACAAACCGGTTTGGATTGGGCGGACTTTGCTGTTCGCTTGCAGACCAGACTGACAACTTTCACGGTGTCACGCAAAGGTCACTGCTAGTAAGCAATGAAGGTGGCACAAGGGTAACTTCTACGCAGCGAACTCCCTCGGGAAATTCCGAGACATGACAGGCGATCGCTTCAGTACCGCGTTTCTGTAGCGATCGCGACTTTTTTGCTTCGACACCGTTGTCCGCAGGAGCAAGCGTATCGAGAAGTGTTGGGAGCTCTTTTGCAAGCAGAGAACTGTTGCTCGACCGTGCTGCTGACGTTCTCACGCCGGATAATTTCGGGAAAATTTCGAGCAATCGTCCTTCCCCAGGGCAGGAGCACTTTGCAGACTGTGTTGGCAATACACTAGCGGCGGTTGTTACGCCGACAGGCTCGGCTAAGGAGGATGCGGCTTTGGTGTCGTATTTATAGGTAGCGCTTTCGGTCGGCTGGTGCTGAGTTGTCTGGCTTATTGTATGCAGACCCGATCGCTGGTGGACCCGGTGTACGGGAATATCTTCATGCGGCATCAGTTGGGAGGGGGTGAAGGCAGCACTGTACGCGAGTTGGCAGCTTTAGTGGGAGGTGCGCTTCTGTGACTACACCGCTCCAGAACTAGCGCAACCCCAAGTCAGCAACCCCAAGTCAGCAGCAGGAGCAAAGCCGCTATCGGCTGTAATTCGAAATTCAGACTGCTCGCTATGTCTCCGCTCCTTTATAAACTATTTCATTTAATCAGGTTACGATTGCGGTGACTTGATTTATATTCGGTTTGAAAACTGACTATAGAGGTGCAACGAATTGTTTCATTTCTTTACTTGCCGTAGGATTTATGCTCGCCGTGACCATCATTTGCCCTGCCATTGTTAACGCGCAATCAGCACCATTACAGCCGGTCGAGATTGCGATCAAGTCCGATCTTGGAGAAGACATTAAATTGGCAATTTCGGACCGATTCACGACTCCGATCGAGGAGCTTGAGCTGCATTACACCGTGCGGGTAAGCGACTACGTTCTCGCGTTTTGGCAACACGTGCATACCGCTGGCGTAGTGTTTCTGCAATGGTCCGACCTGTTCGAGGAGTGGGAGGTCGTTGGTGGTGGTGGCGGCGTGCCTGATGTGAATGACGCGATCGACTTGGGCGTGCCGACTGATGTAGCACCGGTTTTGATTGGGGCAATGGACGAGTATTTGCGGAAATACGATCTGGAGGCAACGAGTGAGCAATAAGAAGTTTCTGTGGATAGGGTTGGCCGTGCTGACGGCGATTGCGATAGTGGGTCTGTCGTCACTGTTTGCTAGGGGGGACGGGCAGATTGCAGCGGGGGCGGAAGGCCGCGTCGATCGCGAGGAGGTTGCCCCTGGGTACGACCTCTACAACTACGTTCGGCCCGCGCTGGAGGGGAATCCAATGCCCCGTAGGTTGCCGAGCTTCGTTCCTCAGGTAGTCGACCACAATTTTGTAGCGACTCAGGTGGCGGGTACGGAGCCGGAGGCAGACCACTACGAAACTGAGTTTGATTTCTCCCCGAATGCGTTGGCGCGAGTCCGCGCCCCTGGGGGACGGTTTAGGGGTACCTCCGCGATCGCGCCAGTTATATCGTGCCCGACCCAGAAAGATAAGCCGTTTACATTAACGAAGGTTAGAGTTCCGAGGGTCCGCGTAATCCACCAGGAAATGTTGAGTTGCCATATGGCATCACCGGCTTTTTCTTCCCGTCGGTGCTGGCTGCATACCCGTCGGACGCGGCGGTGATGTGGGATGAGGGACCTTACCTATATCGCGTTAGCGCGAAGAGGGGCTCAAAAGAAGAAGTCGTCGAGATGACGCTCTGCCATCCTCAATCCCACGAGTCAAATTCCCGGATGGGAGGCAGGAGGTGAAGCTGGGAATGGGTGAAGAGCGGACCGAAGTGGCTGACCTGCTGAAAAAGAGAGGAAATACGAGAGAAGATCGGGAAACGACTGCAGTAGGAAGGACGGGACCTCATCGCCTTGCTAACCAGGGGCGGTGGCTCATCGACCAGCTATCAGTATTAGGACTTTAAGGAATTGGTGTTACCGCGTTTCTGGACCGAGCGCGAGTTTTTGCGGCGACACCGTTGTCGACCGGAGCGAGTGTAAAGAGCAGTGTTGGGAGGACCGGTGCGAGAAGCGAAACCGCGGTTTGACCGGGATGCTGACGTTCTCCCTCTGGATAGTTGCGAGAAAATTACGAGCAATCTCCCTTCCCCAGGGCAGGAATGTAAGGTATTTCGGTCAATCAGGTTACGGTTGCGGTCGACTTGCTTTATATTCGGTTTGAAAACTGACTAAAGAGGTGTGATGAATTGTTTCGTTTATTTACTTGCCTGGGGTTTACACTCGCTTTGACTATCATTAGTCCTGCCATTGTTAACGCGCAATCAGCAACATTACAGCCGGTCGAGATTGCTGTCGAGTCCGATCTCGGAGAAGACATTAAATTGGCAATTTCGGACCGATTCACGACTCCAATTGAGGAGCTTGAGCTACATTACACCGTGCGCGTAAGCGACTACGTTCTCGCGTTCTGGCAACACGTTCATACCGCTGGCGTAGTGTTTCTACAATGGTCCGACCCGTTCGAGGAGTGGGAGGTCGTTGGCGGTACGGGCGGTGTGCCTGACGTGAATAACGCGATCGTCTTGGGCGTCCCGACTGACGTAGCACCGGTTTTGATTGGGGCAATGGACGAGTATTTGCGGAGACAGGATCTGGAGGCAACCGATGAGCAATAAGAAGATTCTGAGGATAGGGTTGGCCGTGCTTTCGGCGATCGCAGTAGTGAGTCTATCAGTGGTGTTTGCTAGGGGGGACGAGCGGTTTGCAGCAGTGGCAGAAGGACGCGGCGATCGCGAGGAGGTCGCCCCTGGGTACGACCTCTACCATAACGTCCGTCCAGAGCTGGAGGGGAACCCGGTGCCGCGTCGGTTGCCGAGCTTCGTGCCTCCCGGCGGCAGGCAGATAGTCGAGGAAAATATCATTGCGACTCTGGTGGCAGGTACGGAGCCGGATGCAGTCCATTACGAAATTGAGTTTGTTTTCGCGCCTGGATGCGGTGGGGCGACTGCGTGCCATTGGGGGAGGGTCTCGGGCTATGTCCGCGATCGCGCCGGGGATATCGTGCCCGACCCAGAGAGGTCAGCCGTTTACATTAATGAAGGCGAGTTTGCTAAGCGGGCGCCTAATCCACCAGGAGATGTCGAGTTGCCGAATGGCATCACCGGCTATTTCTTACCGTGGGTGCTGGCAGCATACGCGTCGGACGCGGCGGTGATTTGGGATGAGGGACCCTACCGGTATCGCGTTAGCGTGAAGGGGGGCTCGAAGGAAGAAGTCGTCGAGATGGCGCGCTCTGCCATCCTCAATCCCACGGGTCAAACCCCAGGAGGGGATTAATGAGAGGAGGAATGAGCACACGCGATCGTAATTTTGAAGTGCGGCTTTGCCAAACCGACCGACCGGCGATCGCGAAGCATTCTACCTGACTGTCTTAGGGCAAACGCATGCAGATTGCTGTACCACCTAGTTAAGGTTTCAGCGATCTGGATTGCATAAACTTGGCTCTCGGGTTTCAATAAGTCTGGCTCGGTTTTCTCAATAAGCGAAAACCGAGCTGAGATTTCGATTTGGCGTTTGCCCCAGTCGTATGATTTATCGAGTCTCTTCCCAAGCGCTATCGGTACTGTCGGCAAGACCACCGTTGCCGTTCTCGGTTTCAAAATGAACGCGCGTGCCCGCCCACTGCAGTTTCTCTCGTAGCGTGCCATAGAACGAGTAATCCTCGCGCAGAACGATCAGCTGTGCTTGGCACCGCGACATCCGTACGGCCACTCGCTGCCCCGGCCAAATCGTCGTACCCAACACACCATCGGTCCATAGCTTTGTGTTGACCTCACGATCCCCGACCGGCCAAATATTTACCACCGACCCCGGCGGCAAGACGATCGGACGACTTGACAGACTCAACGGGCAAATCGGCGTTACGACAATTGCCTCCATGCCAGGGTGCAAAATGGGCCCGTTTGCCGAGGCGGTATAGCATGTGGAGCCCGTTGGTGTAGCAACGAGCAACCCATCGCCCTGAAACTGATCGACCATTTGCCCGTCGATTTCCATCTCCAGTACCGATGTTGGCATGCGATCGATGCTGGCGGGTTTGACACACATCTCGTTCAGGCACAAAAACGTGTCGCTCACTTGCTCGGGATAGCGACGGCTGCCTTCTTGCAAGCAGGCCTCTAGCATCATTCGCCGCTGCACCGCATAGCGATCGCCGATCAAGCGATCCAGCACCACCTCCACATCCTTAAACAGTTCGAACGGCTCGGTCAAAAAGCCCAAATGACCGCCGACATTCACGGCTAGAATCGGCACGTTCTCGCAGGCAAGTTGCCGGGCGGCTGCCAGTACCGTTCCGTCACCGCCAAGGACGATCGCCAAGTCAATCGATGCGTGCGCGGACGCAAGAAAAACCGGGTAGGGATTGTCGCTAACCCCACTCGGACCCACCATCACCCGACAGCCCCGCTCCTCGAGTGCTTTGGTGTAGGTCTCCGCCCAAGCTTTGCTCGCGGGGTGACCGGATTTGTGAGCAATGATGATTTGTTTGAGCTGCACGAGAGAGGGGGGCGTCCTGCCGGCTTTAGAAAGGAGGCAAGCCTACACGAGTGTATGACAACTCTCCTTCGCAAATTATAGACATCTGCTCTAAACGGTTAAGCTGCTGCACCATAGTAATGCGATCGACAAGTAACAGAAAATCATTAACCCCCTAAAAAACTGGATAGACTACAATCAATTACAACCTGACCTATAAAAAATATTGCGTCAAACAAGTACTAGACTTCGATCTGCCTCAGGTAGCTCGAACCGGTCGAGATCGACATGTAAGTCGATCTAATATTGACTGCGATATGCAAGCCAATGTGGATTTTCGATCCACTTCGATCGTTCCAATAATTATTCTTGCAGTATCGGTTTTGTACAATTGTTTTGAGATATAGGTTTCAGCGATCGCTGCTGCCAAATATAGCATTTGGAGCTGCGTTTTCTACTCTATTGAGTACCACTCAAGACGACTGCGATGACTAAAGTAAGAATGGCTGCGCCTTGGGTTCAAGCACCGCTCACTTATTGAGAAAGCAGTGGACGATCGCTATAGTAAATTGACATTGCTGCATCCCTCCTCGCTATTGCCCATGAAAACCTAAACTTTCGATAATCCACCCATCGTTCGGATCGCTCGCGTGCGAATGAAGTAGACCTGCACAGCGCCGTTGTATCTCGCCATTACGTCGATTTGCGCCGCTAGGGTTTGTAATGGCGGTTAGTCAACTTAGTTTTAGTGAACCTTCGTTGACAACGAGCTCGTTGCTGAGGAGTTCGGCTTCAATGGTGCGAAAGTCCGTCCTGCGAGATCCTGCCCGCGCCAGAATTGCGAACGCGGTCTTTCGACGCACTCTCCCGCCGCACTGGCACTGAAGTGTCAGGCAACCGACATCGATTCGGCAGAAGAATCAGAGCGAGCCAGAGGTCCGGTTAGCGAATGCAAGCTGCAGTCAGACGAACGGTTCTTGAGAACGGTTCTTGCTCGACGCAGCGGATCGGCAAAGGTAGTGGGGGACGCCGGTCGAGCAGTAGCGCGCAATCGCGTTAGCCGAACGATAAGCTGAAAGCAACTTTTTAATCGATGAGAGTGCTGCACAGCGGTGAATTTATCCCAATCGCCCAAACTGTCCGTGCATCCCATCATGGCCGAAAGCTTTGCCATCATCGATCGCGAACTCGGCCCCCATTCCTTCGCCCCAGACGCCTACGCGATCGTGCGTCGCGTCATCCACGCGACCGCCGACTTCGAATTCTCCGAGCTACTGCACTTCAGTCCAGGCGCGATCGCGAGCAGCATTGCAGCGTTGCGGGCAGGTGTGCCGATCGTTGTCGACGTAGAGATGTTGGAACGAGCCGTTGCGAGTACTGTCGCGCGCACCTTCGGCAATCCATTACTGAGTGCGATCTCCCGCGCCGATGCCGCAGAACCCGGAAAAACCCGCACGGAAACCGGGCTATTGCGGTGCTTTGCCGAATATCCGCACGGGCTGTACGCGATCGGTAACGCACCTTCGGCTCTGAAAGCATTGTGCACCGCAACGATAACGTCATCCGAGCGCCCGGCCGCAATTGTCGGCGCACCGGTCGGGTTCGTTGGAGTTGTTGCTGCCAAGCAGTTACTGGCACAAACACCCGTGCCGCAAATCCGCATCGACGGTCGTAAGGGGGGAACGCCTGCTGCTGCTGCAATCCTTAATGCCCTGCTCGTCCTCGCATATGAAAGTGTGCGATCGGGATAAAAGCACCACCCAGTCGGCAATCGCTTCAATTGATGTTCGCTAGCTTGACAGTAGTAGTGGCAAAACTGCTTGGCAGACCCTAAGGGTTCCGGCAAAAATTAGCGTCTGCCCCAATCTCTCAGATCGCAATCGTCAGATAAATTCTATTTCGTCAACTGACCTAATTCCAGATGCCTTTCCTCCCTTGGGAGCTACCCTCTATGGAGGAGAATCAATCACCCAGCTCAAAAACGTCCTAAAGTGCATACAGCTGGCAAAAATAGAAAGTGGAGAAGAGGCTACAATTGCTACGGCTCTTCGGCACAATTTGGGATATTCAAACCACAACTTAGGCGATGACAACCTCGATCGCGGTCTCGATGACCTTCACAAACAGCAAGGTTGGGTTTAGCTACACACGCGATTCCCTGTTGACTTTAGCGAATCCGTTCGCCTGCACGTCGTTGTAAAAACGCTACTTGTGTGCCTTGGATGCCGACTAACTGGGCGAACTGTCCCACACATCTGTCTGAGTATGGCCCATTCAGGGTGGAGTTTATTTCCTGAAGCTACTAGTAGACTCTTTACTTGCATGCACTGCTCCTAACAGGAATGTCGTAACAGGGAGCCTTAGCTATTCAGGAGCTGGACGATACGATCGTGGATATTAGCGCAAGCAGCCACGCAGGAATTCGAGCGCACCGGATCGGCTCCCGACCAGTCTGTAACGATACCACCGGCACCTCGAAGGATTGGAATCAGTGGTAGAACGTCCCATGGATTCATAATCGGATCGAGCATGATATCTACTCCACCTTTTACGAGAAAGATATAGCCATAGCAGTCCCCCCACGTTCGAAATAGACCGGTCGCTTGTAATAATTTCTCAAATCCTTGCCGCTCGTGGTGTTTGTAAATGTTTTTGAGGTCAGTCACAGAAAGCATGGCTTGTTCAAGAGAGCGAGCCGGTCTCATCAGTGCAACGCGATCGTTAACCGTGGTTTGCTCGCCGTCACCGATACAAAACTGCTTCAGGATGGGGTTATGAATGGCACCTAAAATGGGCGTGCCGCGGTGAAGTAGACCGATGGCAGTTCCAAACAGCGGGCAGCCACGAGAAAACGAAACCGTGCCGTCAATCGGATCGAGCGTCCAAACGTACTCGGCAGAGCTATTTTCGGAGCCGTATTCTTCACCGATAATGCCGTGATGAGGGTATGTCTTACCAATTAACTCTCTCATCACAGCCTCCCCTTCCCGGTCGGCTTTTGTGACTGGAGACCGATCGGCCTTCAGTTCCACCGTCAAATCGTGTCGTGCGAAGTACGGTGCGATCGCGTCACCGCTGCGCTCTGCTAAGACACGTATGAACGCTCGATACTCTTCAGTCTTCATCTTTAAACGCGATTTATATGGCGCTGCTAATGGTTATGAATGACCTTATCAATCGGCTGGCACCAGATGAGTAACGAACGCGATCCGATCGGAGACAGCCAGTAGCGATCGCTTAGTTCAGTTCCGCTCGCGACTGTTGGTAGTGTTGCCAATACTGTTGCAGACAGGCAACTGCCTCATCGATACTCACCTGCGGGAAGTCCCGATAAGAGGCACTGACGCTTCCGAATGGAACCGGCGTCGATACAGCTAGTACTCGCTCGCTCCATTGGGGCGGATGAGATACGAATCCGAGCGGTGCGACAGGAACGGCGATCCACAACTGCAGGGGTCGGCGAGCGTGTAATGATCGCGCAGCAGCTGCGGCAGTCGTTCCAGTCGCTGCGCCGTCGTCCACAATAATTGCCAGCCGTCCGAACGGATCGACCGGTGGAAAGTGAGCGTCGAGCTGGGTTTGGCGGGCGATCGCGCAATTGCGAGCGTTGCGGGCGGCTTGGAGCAGTGCTGCCGAATGAGTTTGCAATTCCCGTTGGGGTAGCGTCCACAACACGTCATCCGCCGACGTGACGGCTCCGAGCGCAAGTTCGGGATTGGTCGGCAGCACCACTTTCTTGGCTGCAACCACACCGAGCGGACAGTCCAGCTGGCGAGCGACGATCGCTGCCACCGGAATCCCACCGCGAGGGAGCCCATATACGACCGCCGGAATATCGTCACCGGACGCTCGCACTTCATCGAACGCTGCCGCCACAATGCGGGCAAGGGCCAATCCAGCGTCGCGGCGATCGCGAAAGAGAGTTGTTATCGCCATCAATTCCAACCTCCCCGCACAATTGGCTTACAATGCTATGAGCGTTCGCGCCTTTGCCCGTTTGCCCCGATCGCGATCTCGATATGAGCGCAGACCAATTCAGCTTATTCTCTACACCGTCTGAAAATTCAACGCCGTCTGACGCAAGTTCCGAGTTCGACCGCATACCTTCCGACGCTAGCGTCCAAATTCCGCCCGGAACCTATGTCGATCTAGATCGACTCAAACATCACTGCGAAACTTGTCATCGCTGCGAACTCAGTGGCGGCCGCACTCAAGTCGTCTTATCGCGGGGTAACCCGAAGGCACCGATCGCCATCATTGGTGAAGCGCCCGGGCAAAGCGAGGACGAGCAAGGCCTCCCCTTCGTCGGCAAATCAGGTCAGCTTCTCGATAAAATCCTAGCGTCCGTTCGCCTCGATCCCGCGCGCGATACGTACATCTGTAACATCATCAAATGCCGCCCGCCGGGCAACCGCACGCCAGTCGCACCGGAAATTGAGGCGTGCAAGCCCTATTTATTGGAACAATTGCGCCTGGTCGATCCTCAGATCGTCTTGTTCACAGGTGCAACCGCTTTAAAGGGCGTCACCGGCGAAAAACGCGGCATCACGAAAATTCGCGGTCAGTGGCTCAACTGGGAGGACAGGCTGGCGATGGCAATCTTTCACCCAGCATATTTGCTCCGCAATCCATCGAAGGAAAAGGGCAGTCCCAAGTGGCTCATGTGGCAAGACATTCAAAAAGTTCGGGCCAAGCTTGACGAATTGTCATCAGTGACTGACAACTTTGACTCTGAAGGCTGAGTTCGAAACCGAGCGCTATATTGGCTCGGTCAGCTTGCCCGTCCCGACCAGGAATAATAAGGCCATGCGGACGGCCACCCCGCTGGTAACTTGGTCCAGGATCAAACTCGACTCAAGGTCGTCAACGGCCTCCGAACTTAGCTCTACTCCGCGATTGACCGGCCCCGGATGCAGTACCTTCACCTGAGGAGATGCCAGCCTCAGGCGATCGCGTCCCAAACCATAATCCCGACGATATTCGCGCAGACTAGGTAAGAGATTGGCGCTCATGCGCTCCCGTTGCAGGCGCAGCGCCATTACGTAATCGGCACCATCAATGGCTGGTTCGACTGCCCTGTGGAGGAACACTTGCTGGGATCGAGACGCGTCGAGAAGGTCTAGGAACTCCCGCGGTAACAGCGTTGGCGGTCCAGCCAAATGTACTTCAGCCCCCATTGCCGTCAGGCTATAAATATTTGACCGCGCCACCCGCGAGTGCACTATATCGCCGACGATTGCCACCTTTCTACCCCGGAGGAACTCGCGCGGCGCTTCCGAAGCACGCAGGGTATAAAGCGAGAACAAATCCAGCAGAGCCTGAGAAGGATGCTCGTGCTGGCCGTCGCCGGCATTGATCGCGCTCACACCGGCGTTCAAGCGGTCGAGCTCGCGGGCGATCGCAGCCGGAACCCCCGCTCGATTATGGCGCACGACAACAATCGTCGCTCCCATTGCCACGTAAGTCTTAGCCGTATCGAGAATTGTCTCGCCCTTAGCCAGAGATGAGGAGCTGGTTGCGAAATTAAGCGTATCTGCCGACAGCCGTTTGGCTGCTAGCTCGAAGCTGCTGCGCGTGCGAGTCGACGGCTCGAAAAATAAGTTCGCCACCACCGCTCCCTGGAGAGCTGGAACCTTCTTCGTGCGGGTGGTTAAGACTTTCCGGAACCCCTCGGCCGTCTGCAACACCGAGTCATACTCCGCTGGCGTAAAGTCCGCCAGGGAAAGTATGTGCTGCCGCGTCCATCCCGTGGTCATTGTCGAGTTCGCAAAACTGTGCGCTACTACCCTACACTTGCTCGGAACTTCATGCTAGCGACCCATAAGTAACCGAACTTAGTCAGCGCACGATGTCTCGAAATGTCAAGTTTCATTGCGGGAAAGTCGCGCCTCAGGAGAGCAGCCGCCATTTGCGCAAGTGCCTTCTCAGACTGAATCTCGAGCCAGTGGAACGCAAAACAACACGTAACTACTTGCAACGTCTCGTTAAAACTTCTTTCACGAGTTAGAACGAATGTTGGGCGCGGCGCTTAAATGAGCAATAGGTCGATTGCAATGTACCTGCACGAATGCAGTCCAGCTCCGCACTCGGATTCGAAGCGACTGATAGAGAAGCGACCGAACGATGATAAGCCGCATTGGCACGGCCAATCGACATGACTTTGCTTGCTTTGCTTCGGCAAACCTTTACCAAAACCCTACCGAATCAGCACTACTCGCAGATCGCGCACTTGATTCGCGACTTCTACCGCGAAGATCCAGCCGATCTTCAGAAGCTTAAGCCGCTGGCAAGTTGCCGTCTCGTTCGCCGGTGGGGCAAGCTCCGCATTCATTGCCCCGACCTTGCTACGGCATCAGCAGTCATTGATGCCCGCGGGATCTTGGAAGTACCGATTGCTCAATTACGCCTCGCTAAAACGATCGGGGTGCTGACCGACGAAGGACCCGTCGAGATATTCAAGGTATCCTCTCACCCGTAGGGACTGTAAACCGACCGAACTATTCAACTACAGCTCCAAACTAAAAAATAGCGACTGCACCACTTGGGCAATCGCTATTAAGAGGAGCAAACCCGTTTTAGTTCGAATCGAGTTCGCTAAAGTTTCCTCCCTAAGGTCGAACCACTAGCTGCACCAGCAGTCCTACTTAGACCCTAAGTTTGCTGGAACGGACTGGTAAGTGCTTTCCAGAGCGGCACGCTTGGACTCGTCCTGACGACCAGAAAGCGATATCAACCAGCCGCCAATCAAAGCGTCTAGGGAGAAGATGCCTGCACCGTTAATCGCAAAAAACAAGAAGCAAGCTGCGTAAACTGCCGACAGTTCCAAATATGGAATGCTGAAACCGGCAACCTTGACGTGGTGGTACATTGCCACGCACATCGTAGAAAAGAGACCGAATGCTGCCGGACGGGTCAGCAAACCGACAGCCACCAGAGGAGCTGCCAGTAACTCGGTGAAGGCAGCCACGTAACTGAAGACGATCGGGAACGGTAAACCGATCGCTTCCACATAAGCCGCGGCGAAGTTCTCGATGTCGGACAGCTTGTCGAGACCGTTGTGAATCATCATCAGTCCGACTGTCAATCGCAGCACAGTCCAGCCAATCTGAGAGATGTAGCTTGCACTGAGGGTCGGGCGCAACACAAGGGTCAGCAGATCGATCGCGCTCTTCATGTTCATGGTGGAGGGATTGAAAAGATTCTGAGGTGATGTCAATTGTCAGATCGCTTCACGGAATTCAAAATTCAGCCGATTCGCAGACCGTGCGTCTGCGGACAGCAGCCAGAGAACCCGAGCCCACTAACCCTGCTAATGCACGAAAACGTATTCCCGTGCCTCGCAGCAAGGATAATGGACACAAGTCTTAATACCGATTCACGATAATTAATAATTCTAGGCACATTTTAGTGGTAGGGCAACTCAATCCACTAATTTTTGTTTATGTCACTTGCGGTGATAATTGCGAGAGCGCTTTACTGCTCTGGTTTTAGGGTGCCATACCACTAAAGAGAGATCTTTTCGCTGAGGGATGTGCATGCTCTAATAGCTGTTGACAGTGGGTGGGGAGGCACAAAGGGGTTGGCGCAACAGGCTATGGGTCTTTGCCAGGAGCTTAAAGTATGCACGGAGAGAGGGAGAACAGCCTGTGGCAGTAGCAGCTGAAGTATCCTCAGCGGACAGTTTCGCAATTTCGATCGCGCCCCTATCTTTGGCAAAGGTATACGAACTTGCCGAAACTCCCGCAAATGGGGCACTGGTAGTGATGAGCGGTACTGTGCGCGACAATACCGAAGGGAGAGCTGTGGCATACCTGGACTACCAGGCATACGAGCCGATGGCTCGGGTTGTCTTCCAACAAATTGCTCAAAGGATGCGCGAGCGATGGACGGACATTAACCGTGTAGTCATTCACCACCGTATTGGTCGTTTGCGTGTTGGGGAAATCAGCGTTCTCGTAGCAGTGGGCTGTCCGCATCGCGTGGAAGCCTTTACTGCCTGCCAATACGCCATCGATACACTCAAGCACAATGCACCGATATGGAAGAAGGAATTCTTTCTGGGCCCGGACGGTACCGAAAGCGGTGAATGGACTCAGGGCTGCCGGGTTAGCGATCTAGGCGGGTCTGCTGCCGGAACCTACAGCTAACCACACTCGGTAAACGCGATCGCTCTCCGCGGCGAGTTATGAAAATCAAGCTTACTGGTTGAGTTCGGCATAACGCTTGAGCTCGCGAGCCATGCGCCGCAGACCGATTGCCTCGTCCTCGCGGACGAAGGGTATCAGTATCGGAGCCAGGAATCCCGAGAAGTGATGGGCATGGACGTACTTCGTGCGCCGGAAGCCAATTTCTTGGAGTTCGAAAACCGTTTCGCTCTTGAGTCCCGGAATTGACGCCTGCCATTTCAAACATATCTCTGGCAGTACTAGCATCACGCGCGGCTGAAACTCGGTTTTTTCCTCGTGGGCAAGTCGGCGCATCGATAACAGCACGCGTTTGCCTTGCAGCAAAGGCTGCGAGGCGTCGCCGTCAAACAGAAAGGTATTCCACAGTTGCCACTGCTCCTTCGCAAGCAGCAAGTCCCAGACGACCGACTTGGGAGCGTTGATGTCAATTTCAGTGTAGAGACTGGCCATGGAGGGCAATCCTTCAACAAGGCAGTGGGTAAAGACCGACGCGATCGCAATTGTTATCGGGTTGCGCGCGGCTTAACTTTATAATGTTGCATCTGGAACTTGCAACTGCTGTCCACCACCCCCGGTCGACTGCCGACTTCTTCCCTTTGAGTACGCGTTAGCCACCCCATCCATAGCGAGCTGCATGGTCAACCTCACGCCGAATCCGAGTTACAGCCTCACCATCCATCTGCGCTATCCCAATCGCGCTGGCATGCTCGCCGCTGTGACAAGCGCGATCGCCGATGCCGGAGGCAACCTAGGACCGATCGGGCTAATCGAACAAAACCGCAAAACCTGTTTGCGCGAGGTCGTAGTCAATGCTTACAGCACCGAACATGCAGAGAAAATCACCACAGCTCTTAAAAACCTTCCGGATATAGAAATCCTGAACGTTTCCGATCGCACGTTCGACCTTCATCGCGGCGGTAAAATCTACATTCAAAGTCGCATCCCGCTGCAATCGCAAGGCGACTTGGCAATGGCATACACTCCCGGAGTCGGGCGGATCTGCAAAGCCATTCACGAGCGACCGGACGACGTCTTCAATTTAACGATTAAAGGCAACACGATCGCCGTTGTGACCGATGGGAGCGCCGTGCTTGGCTTGGGCAATCTCGGTCCGGAAGCCGCACTGCCGGTAATGGAAGGTAAGGCGATGCTGTTCAAAGAATTTGCCGGGCTTGAGGCGTTTCCAGTTTGTTTGGCAACTCAGGATGCCGACGAGATCGTCGCGATCGTTAAAGCAATTTCACCCGTTTTTGGCGGTGTCAATCTGGAAGATATTAGTGCACCCCGCTGCTTCGAAATCGAGCGCAGACTGCGCGCGGAACTGGATATCCCAGTTTTCCACGACGACCAACACGGTACGGCAATTGTGTCGCTAGCCGCTCTCTTCAATGCGCTAAAGGTCGTACAAAAAACTCTCGATACGGTAAGTATCGTTATTAACGGTGCAGGAGCAGCTGGTGTTGCCATCGCGCGTTTGCTCGTGCGGGCGGGAGCGCAGCGCGAGCGCATCGCCATGTGCGACTCCCAAGGCATCATTTCAGCCAGCCGCGTCAATCTGACTACCCAGAAACGCGAATTTGCGATCGCCGCCAGCGGCTCGCTAGCGGATGCCATGAAAGGGGCCGATATTTTCATCGGTGTGAGCGTACCGGGCGTGGTGTCGCCGGAAACGATCGACTCGATGGCACGGGATTCGATCGTGATGGCGATGGCCAATCCCATTCCTGAAATCCAGCCGGAATTAGTTGCCGATCGCGTCGGCGTGATGGCCACCGGACGCAGCGACTATCCAAATCAAATCAATAACGTATTGGCGTTTCCGGGCGTGCTGCGCGGAGCCCTCGATTGTCGGGCAACCGCGATTACGGAAAACATGTATCTTCACGCCGCTCAAGCGATCGCGGCGCTTGTCAGCTCGCACCAGCTCGATCGCGAGCACATCATTCCCTCGGCATTTGACGAGCGCGTTGCGCCAGCAGTCTCGGCAGCAGTGCAGCAAGCCGCTCGCGAAGATGGGGTTGCTCGTACTTAGAAAATATTAGAAAGGCGATCGCTTAGCTCGGCAATTGTGTTTGCTGATTTTCAAGTCATCGACTGCGATGCAACCTACATCACCTAATAAGTTTGCGAACTCAACTCGGAAGGTGTGTTCTCTAGTCTGGCTGCGACTCCATCCCTAGCAGGCGATCGTTTCGCGTCTGTTTCGATCGCGTATGCTCAGGTTTTTAAATCAGATACAGTCGGGGGGCAATGGTAGCAGTGTGGGTAACATCTAAAGATACTGTTCCGCTCGCCAGTGCCGCATACCCCAAACCCCTTGCTCGATCGCAGCCGTTTACTGCAAAAGGCACTAACAAAGCCATGCTATTCTTTTTGGTGTGTCAGTCAGACAATTAGGGGAGGGCAAATGTGGCACTTTATAGATGAAGATCGCAAAGTAAGGGATATAGAGAGCTCTGAAGAGATGGAACTTCTCATTGAGAGCCGCGCTATCACCTCCGAGACCCTGGTTTGGAAAACCGGGATGGGTAGCTGGCTGCCTGCTGGAGAAACGGAGCTGAGAGAGTTGCTACCAGAGGAGGATGCTGCTCCTCACAATCCTGCAGCAGGTTCTCCTCCAACTATCCCTACAGATTTAGAAGATTCCTTCACTTCGACAAGCAAGAATATTCCAAAACAAATACAAACGTTAGAGACTTGGTTCACAATTTATTGGATTTGCTTAGCAGCAGGTATTCCACTATGTATTCTCTTTATAGGTGTCTTTGGTGTTATCACTGCATGGGTGTTGTCTCTGGTAATGCTTCATGAGTTCTGGAAAACCATCCAGGATGGCGGACGGGCAAGAACGACTCCGGGTAAAGCAGTTGGCTTTCTTTTTATTCCTTTCTTCAACTTCTACTGGAAGTTTGTGGCCTTTTGGGGTTTAGCGAAAGACATGAACCAGTACATAAAAAGTCGAGGGATTCGAGGTCAGAGAATCGAGGAGGAGCTTGTCCTTGCCCTTTGCATTTTGAACTGCTGCTCGCTGATTCCTTACGTGAACATCATTACAGGTATTGCCTATCTTGTTATTTGGATAATCACGATCCGGTCTTTCAAAATAGCAACTGTAGCAATTCTCAAGCACAGAATGAGAGGTGGGTTAACTCAACCGGCTTGAAAGATAAACGAATATCTCGTTCGTCATCATCCAAATTAACTGTTGTTAGTCTGAATGACTGACGAATTTGACTCATGAAACGCAAGCTCGTCGCGAGATTTCAGGAGTTTCTGGAAATGTGTCAGTCAGCCAGATTGTCAGGTTCAACTGACTCCAGCGAGCGCGGTTTGCCAAAAGCTGGGTTGGTTAAAAACTCGCGGTCGGTGAAACTCTCCAGCAGTGCTAGCAGATCTTGCTTCTCCTGCTCGGTGAGTTCGAAGCCGGTCATGAAATTGCTCTTCAGGGGATTGCTCCTGCCGTCACCCACGTACTTACCCTCGACGATCGCGCGACCACCGGAAGCGTAGTGGGCGATCGCTTCTTCGAGTGAAGCAACGCTGCCGTCGTGCATGTAAGGAGCTGTGAGAGAGATGTTGCGGAGCGTTGGGGTTTTGAAACGACCCATATCTTCAGGATCGTGGCTGATCTCGAACACGCCGCGATTGTTAGGTGGGTAGCCTCCCATACCATCGATGTTGTAAAGGCCGGTGTTATGGAAAGCAACTTCAGTAAATTCCAGATCCTGGTGTTGAACGGAGTCGGTGTAGTTGATGCCACCGTGACAGTGAAAGCATTCCAAGCGCTCGGAGTTAAACAAGGCTTCGCCGCGCTTGACTGCCTCGGACACGGCGTAATTGTCCCCGCCGTAGCGAAAGCGATCGTAGGCGGAGTTCCCAGAAATCAGCGTGCGTTCGAAACTCGCGATCGCGAAAGCCACGTTCTGTAGCGTCACCGGGTCGTCGGCATTGGGAAAGGCCAGAGCAAACAGATCGGCATACTCGCGATCGCCCCGCAGGGTTTCCAGTAGCTCTTGTTCTTTGCCAGCCATACCCATCTCTATGGGGTCCTCTCCAAACACCGGAATCAGCGCTTGGGCTTCTAGGCTGGTCACTAACGGATTCGCCCACGTCAACACCGGATTGTAGGCAACGTTAGCCAGGCTCATGGAACTGCGGAAATGCACCTCTCCTGTGGTTCCGATCGCGCGAGGGCGTCCGTCTGTGAAGGCTAATTCTTGCTTGTGACAGGTCGCGCAAGATTGCTCGCCATTGACCGATAAGCGCGGTTCGTAAAACAAGTGACGCCCGAGTTCGACTTTCTCCGGCGTCATCGGGTTGTTAGCTGGCACAACTGGTTCGGGCATCCAGTCTGGCAAGTGCCACGTGTAGGCTGGCGGTGACCCCACATCGGCCGCATCGGCTGCCAACCAGTGGGAAAATCCGACGGAAAGGCATGTCGATAACAGGCAGCATAGCGACCAGTGCCACCATCGACGTCTCATGCGCGCCTCAACCTCCACTCCTCAATACTACAAATGTAACGACCGCGACCGAACAACGAGGCGATCGCCTCCACTACCGCACGGCAGCATTTTAGCAATGCGACCCTTGAGTCACTCCAAGCAGACAGTACTTGAAGCCACCGATCTTTATTCATAACTGCTCGGACAAACTTCTTGAAGCGGGAAAACAGGTTGTCCCACACACTCTCTCCTGAAGCGATCCAAGGTTCAAAGCCTGCGAGTCAGCGATCGCCTAGCGTTTTCGGTCCATCTCCATGGTTTGCAAACCCGTTTGTACCCGCCACAAACCGGCATAAATCCCATTAATTGCCAACAGTTCTTCGTGGCGGCCGCGCTCGACAATCTTGCCGCGATCCATCACGTAGATGCAGTCGGCATTCCGCACCGTGGAGAGACGATGAGCAATGGCAATCGTCGTGCGATCGCGAGTGATGCGCTCCAGCGACCGCTGAATCGCTGCCTCTGTCTCGTTATCGACTGCCGACGTAGCTTCGTCCAGAATCAACACCGGCGGATCGCGGAGAATCGCCCGCGCGATCGCCAGTCGCTGTCGCTGCCCGCCCGAAAGCTTCTGACCCCGCTCGCCGACAATCGTGTAGTACCCTTTCGGCAAACAGGATACGAACTCGTGGGCTTCTGCCATCTTTGCAGCAGCAACGACGTCATCGAAACCTGCCTCCGGACTGCCATAGGCAATGTTTTCCAGAACCGTACCGTGAAACATGTACACGTCCTGGTTGACCCAGCCAATCGCACGACGCAGATCCTGCAGGCGCAATCTGCGGATGTCCGTGCCGTCGAGAGCAATGGTACCGGCGTCCACATCGTATAGCCGCAGTAGCAACTTCACTAGCGTAGTTTTTCCCGACCCCGTCGCACCCACAATCGCGATCGTCTTGCCCGCTGGAACGTGCAGCGAGAATTGCTCCAGCACAGGCTGTGCATCTCGATAACTAAACGTCACGTCGCGCAGGTCGATTTCGCCGCAAACCGTCTGCACCGGGAGCGCTAACTGCCCCGACGGTATCGAGATCGGTGTATCGAGAACGTCGAGCACCCGTTGGGTCGATGCCATCGCCCGCTGATACAAATCCAAGGTTTGGCCGAGGCTCGTCAGGGGCCACAGCAACCGCTGCGTCAGGAATACCATCACGCTGTAGGTGCCCACAGCCATCTGCCCGTCCACCGCGGCCAGCCCACCCACTAACAGGGTTGCCACGAAGCCAATCAGAATGACGATGCGGATCAGCGGCACGAAGGCGGAACTCAAAGCGATCGCGCGTTGGTTGCTTTGGCAATATGCATCGCTATCGCGGGCAAGACGCTCGAGTTCGGAGTCTTCAGCTGTGAAGCTCTTGATCGTTGCGATGCCACTGAGGTTGTTTGCCAGCCGCGCGTTCAGGAAGCTCGCGCGATCGCGCACTTCGGCATAGCGCGGTGCCAAGCGGTTTTGAAAGGCAATCGAGCCCCACAACACAAAGGGAACCGGCAGCATCGCCCACCACGCTACCTGCGGAGCCAAAACGAAAAATGCCCCTCCAATCGCCACCACCGTCGTCAGCACTTGCAAAATGTCATTGGCACCAACATCTAGAAAGCGTTCGAGCTGGTTGATATCGTCATTGAGCACGGCCATCAAATCGCCCGTGCTGCGCTCTTCAAAATACGCCAGCTCCAGCTCCTGCACGTGTTCGTAAGCATCCAGACGCAATTGATGTTGCATCTTTTGAGCCAAACCGCGCCACAACCGCTCGTAGGCATACTCAAACGCCGACTCAAGACCCCAAATTATTAGACTGAGTAGGGCTAGCGTCGATAGCTGTGCGAACGTCCCGCGGACGCCCACCCGCGCCAGCAACGACGCATCCTGCTGTACCACCACATCTACCGCTGCTCCGATCAGTGCTGGCGGAGCGAGATCGAAAATCTTATTGAGCACCGAGCAAATGCTCGCCATCCAGACTTGTTGGCGGTACGCCCGCCCGTATCGCAGCAACCGCCGCAGCGGATGGCGAGGATTGACGTGCCCTGTGTCCGGGCGATCGCGCAACGGTCTTTTCATGGTTGCCCTTTCAGCTGCCACAGATATCCGGTCTTAAATCGCTCGTCTTACCTTATCCCAGCCATCCTTCAAGCATCACGTGAGGGCGGACTGTGCTCGTTGCTATGATGAAGAGCGGACTACTTAGACATACATGCAACTTAGGAGATCAAGCAGATGTCGCGTCGCTGCGCGTTAACGGGTAAGAAGGCCAACAATGCCTTTGCCGTTTCTCACTCTCACCGCCGTACAAAAAAGCTACAGCAGCCCAACCTACAGACCAAGCGTATTTGGTGGCCCGAGGGCAAGCGCTGGGTGCGTTTGCGCGTATCCGCCCGCGCGCTCAAAACCCTTCAGAAGAAGGGGCTGCAGGCGATGGCTGCCGAGATGGGCATCGATCTCAATAAAGCTTAAAAGAGTTCGGATATTCGACAAAGCTAGGGCTGTATGGGGAACCGGAACCTTCTGGTTTCGGTTCTACACTGCGGAAATGGGTTCGTCGCGATCTTCGGGACTCAGGATTATTTTGAGCATAAAATGAGGGATAAATTCGCGCCAAGTGACGAAAATCACCTATTGATAGGCAACTATGGTCACAGCCTCAATCTTTCATTACTTGTTTAATCGTTTTTGTGGTCTGCACCTCTTATTTTGCAATCACTTTTTGCAATAAGCGGAGGTTTCGAAGGGGTCTCAAACTGATTTGTGTGCTCTGCGCATCGAAATCGTTTCAACTTCTTCGATACCGCCAAGATTCCATTGAACATCCTCTTTCCAAGCGCTGCGAGAGTGCGACATGCTACCCAAGAGTTCTGCCGCTCGTTTTGTCCGCCGGATCGCACACCTGCTTGGCTCAGGTGTGCGATCGTTCGCAGGTCTGCTCGCCCGCGCCCTGCTGCGATTGCTCAATCGCCCGCTCCACTCGAACCGCGGACGGAGGGCGCGGGCGGGATTCGCGCTACCGACAGCCACAATGGTTTTGTTGGTTATTTCTCTGTTGATAGGAGCAATGGTAACCCGTTCCTCAGAGCGCGCGAACGAAGTTATTGTCCAGCGACAGCTGGCAAAAGTTTCCAACGCCGCCAGCCCCGCCATCGAGCGTGCCAAGGCGAAATTAGAGTTTCTTTTCGAGCGCGACCCACGAATACCTGCAGCTATACCAGCTGAAGAATTGCTCAAGAGCCTCGTAGCAAATGATGGCATAGAGGCAGCGGCACTCCCAACAGATCCCTACACGTTGCCGGGCGAAAAGCGACTTAATCTGGATGGAAATCCAGCCACTATTGAGAACGCTTGGCTTATTCAAGAAGATATCGACAACAATAAAACTATCGACTCAGGCGAAGGCGTTCGTTACTCGATCAATATGCTTTATGGCGTCGACACCAACGATGACGGAGTTAACGACGTCGATCTTTCCAGTAGTAACTTAGATAAAGCTGAATATAATGTCGTCCGCTCGGGGCCAATCGCAGTGGGCGATGCCACGGGTCGCTGTGCTTCAGGGGGTCGCGGTCTCGACGGAGGGTGGTTTGAGGTTTCCGGCGCGAGGCTGCGCAAAAATTTCCAAGTTGATGCCGTTGCCAATCGTCCGAACAGCGTTACGCCCGTACTTGCAACCTTGGAATTCCAACAAGATCGTCAGCTAGACCGTGGCAACGCTTATGGTGCATGGTTTCGTGCCGATCTAGAGGTGACTCCAGGCAGCGACTTCAGGTGGAATGGGACGATGCACACCGAAGGCAGTGTGTTTATAGGTCAGACTGACGGAGGAAATTTTTTGAATGATACCAGACTTTACCTCATAAGTTCTGATGAATCGTGTTTCTACGACCCCGGGGCATCTCAAATCACCATGGCCCAGAACCTGGACCCAAATGGGGATACTATTTTTCAAGGGCAAGCGATTTCGGGAAGATTGCGATTCAATGACTTTAATCAAGTTGATACTTTCATTGACATACATCCTAAGGATGATACTGGGCCATCTGGAGATACTCTTCAGCAGCCTTTTATCGGTGCTACGGACTTGGTCCTTGCCGATAATAATGAAACACCCTTCAATTACACGCTCGACCCAATTGTTTTATTTACGCAAGACGTATCGCAGTCGAGAAATCCGGGCGATCCAGAGAATGACGGCAATCGCGATAATACCCAGTTTATGGGTAACAAACTCTATAACGATCTTGAAAATCCTCGCATTCTAAATACGAATATTCCCCGCCCCTATGTTGACGACACATACCGTGCTGACGACAGATGGGGACCAGAACCCGTCTATAACAGAGATATTTCGACTTCCGTAGCAGACTACGGCCAGACGATCACCGTTGCCAATGCTGGTAGCACCGAGACTTTTGACGAATTGACTCGAGACGCAAATCCGATCCTGCCCGAAAGCGCCGGACTGGATGGTTATTGGGAACGTCGCGCCTCCGCTCAAGGATTGCGTACGATTGTTGGCCAGCGTTTAGAGTTGGGGAATCCATTTGGTTGGCGCAGTAATGACGAACCTTTGTACCCCCCAACAGATATCTTTCCAGATCCTGGGGTTACCGGAGCTTCTACGGTCGCTGCCTCTGATAATCGAAACGAGCAAATTCAGCGCCGAACCTTACGCGATAACCTAGCGGCGGTTCAATCCACGGCAATCTACCACTATCTCGAAGATGCCGAGTTTCCGGTTGCATGCATGTCAACAACCGTTCATCCCGGCACCTTCAAAACCTTCACAAACAGCATTGACTTCAACCAGCTTACCTACAGAGATAGCACCGGCACTAATATATCTTCACGCAGCAACTTCTTTTTTGGTAAGGGAACTAACGGTTGGGAATACGCCCCCCCTGCCAAAGGTACCTTTGCTAGTGACGTTGCTAATGCAACTAGCGAACTAGGGAAGGCGCTGCGCAACCTAGCTTACTTTGCAGGCGATCCCGACGGAGCCTTCCCGCCCTTGCAGGAGGTCAGTGCGGGAGCATCACTTTATCCCGTCACCCACCCTTACCCCTATCTGTCTATGTGGGGAGATTTTTCCGGGTTACGCCGGGCTTTGAGTCTTCTAGATAGTGGCACCCCTTACATCGATCTCAGTTTGGCCGATAAAACCACTCTTCAAACAGCATCTTGTACGCTGGGCATCTTGGCTCGCAATCTAGTAGAGCTTGATAATTTTGACTACCAAGAAAGCGCCACTTCCGCTGCCGCCCTCATTGTTAATAACCCAGTAAATCCGTTGGAAGACGAGCGCCTTTTTGGTGCCCTTGCGCTTCTGACCGACGGTATTGGTGAAGGTAATGGCGAGGTCGTACTTGAGGGGGATTTTGGACCAAAGGACCCAACTAATCCCCAGGAAATCTTAATTGATGGAACAACAACCCTTCGTAAAATCGATCTAAGAGAGGAGGACTCTTCAGCTCCACTTCCTGGCGATGATACTGACGACAATGATATCCGCATGTTCATTGATAACGGCAGCCCCGCTGGGGAGGTTCAATATGTCTCAGTCAATACAGAGGATCGACCTTACACAACCCCTTACGAGGCTTACAACACAGCTATCAACTTTATCGAGCCAAGTTCTTTCAAAGGGACCGTAGATGATCTTCGACTTGCCCGCCGTTTTCTGCGCTTCTTGCACACGCGCGAGCAAGTGCGTCGCGACCGCGAACATGGATTTGAAAATGGCCTGCCGTCCGACGGATTTTGCTCAGAAGGTGGTCCCTCAGGCACGGGTTTCGGAACGGGTGTCGGCGATATCGATGCAAATAAGGCTGATTTATTACGAATGGCAGTTTGCTCTGATATTCCTAAGTTTCCAGCGCTGCATTTCCTGTTCCCGGTTTTTTCGGATACCACCACCAGCAATTTCGAGTACACAGGGTCTCCCGTTGGTGCCAAAGTAGCTGATGATGACGACGAACCCTACTTAAATCGCAGCACCCCTGATGGTGAGACAAACATTCCTGCGGGAAGTTGTAATGGCAGGAATCCGGCAGACTATATCTGTCGTGTGAATGTAGGTATTCGCTTTAACAGAGTCAATCCTTCTGATGTCGCCCTGAACCCTCGCGCCAATGCAACTGCAGCTAGCTGGTCCACCCCCCTGGATCCTGGCAACTCCACTGGTCCGAACGTCATCTTTACGGGCTATGACGGAGGGGCGCCCGACAGCCCCGTATCTATCGCCTTCCAGGACAAGGCATTTTTTGATGGTCGCCAAATGATGGAAGTAAGGACTCTCGACTACGACCTCGAATTGTTGCGTAACAATACTGTCGGCGGTGGAGATTTCTGGCTACCCACCAGCGGTGTGGTCTATGCATTCCGCGAGGATGCCGTGCGCGAAGATGCCATTTCAAGACCGCGCCGCGCTGCATGGTCTGATTGCAATACAGAAGTAAAGCTCACGGGTTTTGACCCGCTTTCACGAAGTGTGCAAGGTGCGAATGCACAGTGTCGCATGCTCGTTACCGGAAACCAACCTACAGATCCTCCAGTACTGGATTCGGGAACGGCGAGCGCGTCTTATGGTATCAGTCCAAAGCCGGTTGATTTCTTTATGGATCCCGAGCGACGGGCACATGGGTTCCGGTTGCGCCGGGGTGCCGATCTGCGTCGCGGAGGCGCAGATGTTGCGAGTAGCTTGTCTTTTATCACCGACAATTCTCTATACATTCAGGGAGATTTCAATCTCCACACGGATGGGTCCAACCGGCTAGAGGAGTTTAAAGGGAATGGTTTGCTCAAAGACAATTACTCAAACTTTTACCTTCGGACGGCAAATGACCTTGACGACAAATTTGCCGACCCGGAAGGCGATCGCTGGCGGGTTGCCGAGCTTCTGGCTGATAGCATTACCATTCTGACCGAGACGTTTTGTGATGGAGCAGTTGAAGGTGGACTCCGCTCTGTTCTTGGTTTGAGTAGCAGCCCATACGAAATATGCACCAATAGTGAGTCTTCGTCTTATGCCAGCGGTCGTTGGGAAGGCGATCCCCAAACAACGGGCTCCTTCACGGGTTCACTCGAACGGTGGTACCGCGAGAATCCCTTTGACGTCGATCAAGGTGGGTTTCAGTCCAATTTCGACTTCCGGAGAAAAGCAACCTACAGCTCTCCAATTTTCGTAGATCGTGACGGTCGCTTCTACTACATTGAGAGTTCGACGAGTACTTATCAAGATCCTGGCGATGCAGGGTCAGCGAACAACCCCCTGGATGGCTGGAGCGAATACTACGGCGATGTGAATGACTACTTAAACGGCACAGGCGGTTTAGGAGATGTAGCTCGAGTTAAAATTCAGAGACCTGCGAGTGGCACCGATATGACAGTCAACGCAATTTTGGTATCCGGAATCACTCCTTCTCGGTCCGGCCAAACTGATGGTGGATTTGTCAATTTCCCGCGCATGCTTCAGGACTGGGACACTAATAGAGCTATTTTGCGAATCAACGGAGCGTTTATTCAGCTTAACTACAGCACCTCGGGGACAGGACCGTTCGATCAAGAACTTCTGGAGTCGGACTGGGTTGGAGGTAATCCAGGAAATCTTGAATTTGATGAGTTTAATGGCTACTACACACCACCCATCCGTCGCTGGGGATATGATATAGGCTTGCAATACCTTCCACCGGGGCCAGTTAGCGAACGCTTCGTTACTGTCGGGAGCCCGCGCACCGAAACCTATCGGGAAATTCGCGCGGACGATCCCTACATTGACAGACTTTTAAAAGGAGTTCCGAATTAAAGGGGATAGTACAAGCAAATGGCACTGACTTAGGCCTAACCCTCTGATGCAAGCGGTGTTGAGGACATGAAATCTTAGCTCCTTTAATCTCAGCTAAACAGTTAACCAAGGGTTAGGATCGGCCCACAACCTCTCCGATATGTATAACCGAGTCAGGAGGACCGCTGCTCAAGCTCCTAATACCCTTGCCTGGATTAGTTCTCTCGGATTCGAACCTCCTTAAGTTTGTGACATTCGATACCGGAGCCAACACTTCCCAACCCGAACCGAGCATCCTTCATGCATCAAGCTGGAGTCTTAAAATGGCTAAATTCAATGTAAATATAAGGCAATGTTTGTGTCAGCACGCTCGGCATAGTCGACCCAACAACATGGGTTTGAGCTTGGTGGAGGTCGTGGCAACAATCGTAATGACTGGCATCATATTGGCCTTTATGGCTCCACCAATTTTGATTTCAGTGGGAACTCGCTTCCAGAATCGTCGCGGGCAGCAAGCTCAGCTCCTGGCGCAGCAAGAGATCGATCGCGTCCAGGCAGCGATGGCCCGCGGCGATGACACCCTTAGCCCCCCAGAATTGGGAGCTGGAAACCCGGCAGAGTCAGCCGCCGCACCAACTCAATTTGTTAACAACCGAGCGAGTGCTACAAATCCAACATATGCTTTTGAGCAAGATATCGATGGCGACGGCCGGACTGACTTTTTTGTACAGCGCTTCCGCGACGAAGGAGTTGACTTCACTGCCGGTATCGAACAAGGTCAACTGGCTGTGTTTCAAATGGGCGTAAGAGTTTATACTCTAGAGGCTAAAAAGACTGTTGATGCGGGCGTTACCCTTGAGACCGATCAGGCTCCCTTGGGACTGACAGCCGGCATTGGCAAACAAGCAACGCAGCCTCTTGCTGTGCTATTCTCCGAAATCAGCCGAAGCGATCGCGAATTATCCTTGGAAGAATATAAACGTTACTGCAACAAATATTGTAAGTGAACCTCGAGTGCACCGTACGGGGAATTCAATAACATGAAATCTTCATCAGTCAACTACCTTCTCGAGCAACTCGTGCGGTTGCAGCAGCGATCGCGCAGTCACCAACGCGGATTCACTCTACTTGAGTTGATTGTTGCAACGCTGATGTCGCTTCTCATCGTTGGAACGCTCCTGTCCATGGTGATAGATGTATTCCGAACGAACACTAGCGAGGAAGTTCAAACCGAGACTCAGCAGGAGATTGATGCAGCTCTTGACTACATTGCAAGGGATCTTCGAGAAGCAGTCTTCGTGTATACCGGAGACGACATCGAAGATGATCGGATTATCCCGCAAGACGATGGGGATGTAACTGTTGACAGTTTTGGAGCACAGCTCGCAATTCCCAACAATTCTGGCGAAACAGTCGTCTTAGCGTTGTGGATAATTGAAGATCTACCCTACAACGGGGATGATGATGTAGCCAATTTATTACCGAGCGATACCGGTAAATGTCCTACAGGTTCTTTAGAAGTTGAGTGCAAAGGGCTTGGCACCGAGCGTCGGGCTTTCTCTCTGGTGTTTTACACGATCGATACTAGCGTGGAGCCTACCTGGGAGGGCCCCGCTATAATTCGTCGTACCATCCTGCGTAAATACGATGCTCTTGATAGCAGCGGAGCGTTCGACCTAGCGAAAGGCTATGTAGACCCTCGCAAAGATGGAAGCTCGTTTAAATTCTGGCCATTTGACAATGAGGGGATCGATCTCCAGGGTGACAGTATCGACTATACCAAAACTAAACGATGGGCTCTTGTAGATCGCGTCGACGATCCAAACAATACCGACCCTAACGTATTGGTGCCAAACTGCCCGGCGGGATACTCACGATCTCCGAGAGCAGGAGGTAGCATCGCCCACACTAGTTTCTATGCCTGCATCCGTAATCGCCTGGAACCGAATCAGATCGTCGTCAATCAACTTCTAGGCGGGGATGAACAAGCTTTTAACTACAGTGGCGGAAACCAGGATGTATTTGTCTACTTGCGTGGCAATCCTGGCAAAGCACCTAACGGTTCTTCTTTGCCATTACCAACATTGCAAACACAGGTCATAACCCGCGGCGTTATTCAGAAGTTGAATAATTAACCGAAATACATCAGCGACAGCCTACTAGAATTTCGCTTAATATATGGTGCCCTTCAATGCAGTCACTATTGTGCATCTCCGGCAACCGCTTTGTTCGCCGCCTGCAATGTTGCCTGTGACGGACTTCTCAAAAGAATCCACTTCATCGTATGTCATTGTCGTCGCATTTACTTAGCACGCTGCTCTTGGGATTTTCGTATTAATCCAGCCTGCACGCCTAAGCTAGATCGGGCCATGCGACTTTATAATTCCCTATCGAAAGTGCAAAGAATCCGGATTCTTCTTTTCGATTCGCATGTGACTGCGCTATCACAGCGAGAATTACTTTGGGAAGTATTGCACGCTGCCTGGAGGCAGTCGGATCGTTCGCAGCAGCCGCATTAGCATGGAAGTGCGCTAAAAATGCTCTAATAAAAAGTGAACTCCCCCACAGAGTGGGGAAGAATCCGCATTATAGCTTAGAGGTAGAGGTCGGCGATGCGTGGATGCCACTACTAAAAACTCAATACTAGTGCCAGAGGGGAGGGTGATTCCTGTCTGACGGACAGAACGCTTGAAAGGTTTACTATGCCGTCATTGTCGGCATATTGAAGTGAGTCGCCGAGC
>NZ_ASSJ01000052.1 GCF_000473895.1 Rubidibacter lacunae KORDI 51-2
TCCAGGCTAGAGGAGATGCTGCTCGATGAAGTTCGTGTAAACGTCGCCAGCGAGAAATGCCGGGGTTTCGAGGATTTTTTGGTGGAACCCGATTGTTGTCGTCACACCAGTGATCGCACATTCGCGCAGGGCTCGCTGCATACGCCGGATTGCGACGTCTCGCGTCGGGCCCCACACGATTAGCTTGCCGATTAGCGAGTCGTAGTAAGGCGGGATCTCGTAGTCGGTGTAAACGTGAGAGTCTACGCGCACGCCAGGACCGCCAGGTGGCAAGTAAGCACTAATGCGGCCGGGCTGCGGGCGGAAGTCACGATCGGGGTCTTCGGCATTGATCCGGCATTCGATTGCGTGGCCGCGCACCTGCACGTCTGCCTGGGTAAAAGACAATTCCTCGCCTTGAGCGATACGGACTTGTTCGGCGATAAGGTCCAAACCGGTGACCATTTCTGTCACGGGATGCTCCACTTGGATGCGGGTATTCATTTCCATGAAATAGAAATTCCCCTCGCTGTCGAGGAGGAACTCCACCGTCCCCGCCCCCGTGTAGCCGATCGCTTGAGCCGCACGGACGGCTGCAGCTCCCATCTGCGCCCGTAAATCCTCAGAGAGGACCGGACTCGGCGCTTCTTCGAGCAGTTTTTGGTGGCGTCGCTGGATCGAGCAGTCGCGCTCGCCCAGGTGAACGACATTGCCATGGCAGTCAGCCAGGATCTGAAACTCGATGTGACGGGGGCGATCGACAAATTTTTCCAGATAGACGCCACCATTTCCAAAGGCCGCTTCCGACTCACCCCGTGCGGCCCGGTAAAGGCGCACGAGGTCGCCTTCGTCGCGGACCAAGCGCATGCCGCGACCGCCACCACCAGCCGTAGCTTTAAGCATTACTGGATAGCCGATCGCACGAGCGGCTTTGTGGGCGTGGGCTTCGGTATCGAGCAATCCGTCGCTACCGGGCACTACCGGAACGCCCGCACGGATCATGGTCTCGCGGGCGGTGGACTTATCGCCCATCGAGCGAATTGCCGTTGGCGTCGGTCCGATAAACGCAATCTGGTGGTCGGCACAGATTTCAGCAAAGCGTGCATTTTCAGCCAGAAACCCGTAGCCGGGGTGGATAGCGCTAGCGTTGCGCGTCAGGGCAGCTGCGATGAGGTTGGGGATATTGAGATAGCTTTTGCTGCTCGGCGGCGGTCCGATGCAGACACTCTCGTCAGCCAACTGGACGTGGAGCGCGTTGCGATCGACCGTAGAGTGGACGGCAACAGTCGCGATTCCAAGCTCTTCGCAGGTGTGGAGAACCCGTAGGGCAATCTCACCGCGATTGGCAATCAAAATTTTCGAGAATTTCATTCTTTACGCGCCTCGGCCCTGACATTTGCGGGCATAACCGTTTGCGACCCCGCGCGACCCCAATCGCCCCACGTCGATTTATCATCTCAGATTCTCCGGGACCTTTGTACTCCCGGAGCCAGGTAGGTTGCTAGGGCGACGGTGGAGGAACCGCGATCGCTTCATCCATATTCCCCGCGTGACAGTTATCCGCCCGATAGATGCAGTCGTAAGACGCGACTCAGCAGTGTGCCTGGACGGGGAGAGCTCGTGATGCGCCACTACCGACGCTTCCGCCACGAGTTTCATCGAGCAAAGATGCAACCTATGATGACCTGATTATGCAGAAAGAGCCAATTCGATCTGCCACTCGCAAAGCAGCACGGAATGTTGTCCGGAAGATTTCAGGAGTTGTTGCCACGCGTAAAAACTGCGGAAACGAGGTTCGAGGCAAGTTGCCTGACAGCTCCGACTCAGCGACCTCTACAACCTCAGTGCTTGAGGCTAAAACCTGCAAAAACTGCTATCGTCGAAACTCAATTCAATCTGCACGATCGCGCTTATGATGTTAGGCCCATTTTCCAAAATCTGGCATGCCCGATTGAGCCCTCTGAACGGCAGCAGCAGTTGCAGACAGCAGTTATTTTGGTTGAGCTTAAGTTTGTTGTTTGCACTGGCAGTCAGTTTGCAGGCTTTGCAAGAAGCCTTTAGCAGCGAATATGTTGTACAAGACGATGCCCGGCAGCACGTGTTTTGGATGCTGCGTTACGTCGACCCCAGCTTGTTTCCCAACGACCCCATTGCCGATTACTTCCAATCCGTCGCACCAGCAGGATATCGAGCAGTATACCGCCTAGCCGCGATCGCCCACATTTCGCCTTTTACCTTCAATAAGATTCTGCCGGTTTTACTGGGCTTATTAGGAGCCTTCCTAAGCTTTCTAGTAGGGCTTGAGATCTTGCCAGTTCCATTGGCTGGATTTTGCGCCAGCATTTTGTTGACGCAGAGCTTGGGGCTGACCGACGCGGTATTTTCTGGGACGCCAAAAGCCTTTATTTATATCTTGTTCTTGGGGTTTATCTATTCAGTTCTTCGCAAGTCCTTAGTGCTATGTTCATCTGCGATCGCCCTTCAAGCACTGTTTTATCCGCAGCTTGTACTAATATCCATCGTTACGTTGATTTTACGCTTATTTAAATGGGAACGCGGGCGGATGTATATCATTCGCGACTTCAAAGAGCGGTGGCTTATCTACACCGGGCTGGGAACAGCATTCTTGGCAATGCTGCCATTTGTCTTGACCACCAGCAAGTACGGTCCGACGATGACTGCTGCTCAAGCTAGGCAGTTTCCGGAGTTCTTTCCCGGGGGAAGAGTTCGTTTCTTCTACGACGATGACCCGGCAAAGTTTTGGTTGAAGGGACGAAGTGGAATCCATATTGCTGGCGCGCTCACGCCGGTCACCAATGCACTAGGTTTCCTAGTACCGATCTTCAGTCGTTTGCCAAACTGGTTCCCTTTAGTCCGACATATAAACCCGCGCGTTATCCTTTTACCGCAGATTCTGGCGGCATCACTGCTGATGTTCTTTGCCGCTCACGTCCTATTGTTTCGCTTACATTTGCCCAGTCGGTACACAGGTCACAGTTTACGAGTGGTTCTTTGTTTGTCAGCCGGAGTCGCGATCGCGATCTTAGTCGATTCCGTTCTCAGAGGCAGCCGGCACCTATCACCCCCTTGGCGATCGATCTCAACCATAATCTCAGTTGGGTTAATTGCAACACCCTTGGTTTGCTATCCCTTCTGGGTTGACACCTTCCCGATCGCAGCTTATAAAGTTGGAACTGCTCCACACCTGTACGAGTTTCTGCAGCAGCAACCGAAGGACATTCGTGTTGCTTCATTGGTAGCAGAAGCCAATAACCTTCCTAGCTTCGCCCAACGCTCTATCGCCGTCGGCAGCGAATATGCAATTCCCTATCACTTAGGTTATTACCAGCCTTTCCGCAAAACGGCAGCGGATTTGATTCGCGCTCAATACAGTTCGGATTGGCAAACTATCAGTGATTTTTTAGATACGTATGATATATCATTTTGGTTGCTAGAAGATCGGTCATTCTCCCGCGACTATCTGTCGAACAATAGCTGGATTTTGCAACATCAACCAGCTGCTGATGAAGCCCTTGCTCGGTTAGAAAGGGGTGAAACTCCGGTTCTGCTGACAGCTCTCGAGCAGTGTGCTGTATTCCAAGACCAAACACGGACAAAGACTCTGCTCGACGGCGATTGCTTGCGAATTGTAGCTGAGTCGAGGCGATCGCCGAGCGAGATATAATTCGACAGCGATTGTAAGGCTGAGGGCTATTCAGAAATTAGCATCTGCATCTTCACCGATCTCGATCGGTGAAATGAGGTGAACTAGTATACATACAGTCTTTTATTTGTTTAGATTAAAGTCTACCCCTCCTATTTGTGCTCCACTATTTCGTTATGCGATAAGAGCATGACTTAGTCAAAGAGGAGTTCAACTATATACGCAAGTTTGATATTTCGCTGCTCGTTTTGATTTTCTCTAGATAGATACTATTTAGCTCATTTATTTATCTGAAAAACTTTGCTTTTTCTCTATTAAAGAGAAACTTCTGGCTTGCTTGAGACGTAATTCAGTGGAGAAAAGCAAGCAGACAATTGGTTGTGTAGGAATCTCAGAAATAGAGACAAGACGGTTTTATTTGACTGGGAAAATTTTGGAGACGAAGCGGGCATGTTGCTGTACGTTATAAAAGATAAGAATATTGAGATTCATTGGTTTTAGCCTTCGTAAATATGTCTTAAATCTTTAACTAAAAATTATAGCAGCAAACCAAGATTCACACGAAGCTGCTTTCCGTATCTAAGCTCTCGTTTCGGGGAAACTTTGTTATCTCTGGCTGGGATCTGGCTGATTTAGCCTATCATAAAACGTGACATACATGCACTATAGGGTACATGTGACGTTCTTGGGGGAAAACTCAGCAGCTGCTTAACGCTGGAATAAGTCTAGGAACCCCACACTAGGTAGTTTCTGATGCCCTGCGAAGGCTCATCGCAGGGCGGTGCTGAATTTTCTTATGAAAAGTTTCACGAACTCGTATAACACGTCATCTTTCAATCGTCAAATAGAACCAATAGTGTCAACCGCTTTAGATGACAATTGGGAGAACAATGGAGTCGAATGCATCTATCTTCCCTTCTAAAGACGGATATTGAAGACCTCTAGATAATTGCTCGAATAAAGTGTAAGCCATATGCAAAAAAATGCAAAGATCAGATGTATTCGATCTAGATAGAATTGCTTCTCTGACAACAAAGTTCTTGCTTTTATATGTTTGAAGAATGCTCTAGCAGATTTGCAATGTCTATCTAACCTTCAGAATTGAAAAAAATCAAGATTTCATATTTTCCCGACCTCAAATATCTTTTATACTCGAACTTTTTGCTAGAGCTAAAACCTCAAGATAATTTGAAGTAATTCCGAGATCCTATAGTTTCCAACTTCTTTAGATGTAAGCACTCTCGACCGATTTCCCAACGGAAGTATTAGATCGAGGCTATAAATAGATGGATAATTTCGCGGAGCGACTATTCGAGTTAGCATCAGTAGAGGGATTCAATTCGAGTCAGCTGCGATCGGGCTTGGAGGAATACACGTGAACGGTTCGGTGTTGAGTGGAATGTTTGTCGGGGTCCTTGCCCTGACGTTATTAGTCTACGTACTACGTGGCTTAGGAATCTTTACATTTTTGCCCGGTGGCACGATCCTGGTGCTGTTCGTACTATCCTGTGCACTAGGAGTAGCAATACTATTGGGTCGCCGAGGCTGAACGCCTGCCGAGCCAGTGCCGAGCGGTCATTGCTCTAGCTCTCTCAAGGTAGAACCTGGCTTGATTGTGACGACTACCGGACACCTGCCGAACTCGAGTTGATTGCTCTGTCAATCGATAGCTACCAAAGCTCAGTTCTTGCAATGAGCGCTGAATTGTGCGTTTTTCTCAGGTCCTTCAAGGTCTTCTTTTTGGATTCACGCATCTGTCTGGAGTCACACATCTTCGAGTTGATTGGCAATTTCGGTGTTGCGACGGACATCGGCGATTGAATCAGTAGGTATGATCGAAATCTAACGATTCTTAGTACCCAAGTCGGCAGGAGTAACTAGTCACAGCGTTATGGGTTATCGCCATATAAGTTGACAGTCAGTACTACCCAGTCTCAATTCAGTGCTAACTCAGCACTAACCTAGTGCGGACGCTCGACGTGGATGCCTCGCATGGTTGGACATGGCCGGCATAGCACTAAGCTGATGTGCTTATGGGCAGGGCTCCTGCAGGCAAAGTTCGGGAACAGGTGTTCAATGATCGAAAGGATTTCAACGCAAGTCTCGCCCGATGATACCCTTCGAGCAGCAGCAGATATCGCTCCCTGTGATAGTGCCATTAAGACCCTCGCCGTTATTGGTGTGGGGGCATGGGGTTCGGCCTTGGCAGCGATCGCCGAGCGAAGCGAACACAAAATTCGCATGTGGTCTCGTCGTAGCCCAGAAAATTTAGCTGATGTCATTGCCGGTGCGGATATTGTGCTTTCGGCCGTCTCGATGAAGGGCGTACCGTCAGTTGCCGAGCAGGTAAGGCAGATCGGTCTAACTGAAGGCACCATTATCGTCACCGCAACCAAGGGTCTCGATCCCAAAACCCTGCGCACGCCGTCCAAAATTTGGCAGGATGCCTTTCCCGATCATCCAGTTGTCGTGCTCTCGGGTCCGAATTTGTCTAAGGAGATCGTGCAAAAACTGCCGGCAGCAACTGTGGTTGCTAGTACCGATATTCCTGCGGCTGAAAGCGTGCAAGAATTTTTCTCCACCGATACCTTCCGCGTCTACGTCAACACCGATCCCATCGGCACCGAACTGGGAGGCACGCTCAAGAACGTCATGGCGATCGCGTCGGGAGTCTGTGACGGCATGAAGCTCGGTACCAATGCCAAGGCTGCCTTGCTAACCCGCGCGCTGCCCGAAATGATACGGGTCGGTACCACCCTCGGTGCATCGGCGGAGACTTTCTTCGGACTGTCCGGTCTAGGCGACCTGCTGGCTACCTGTGACAGCCCGCTGTCGCGGAACTACCAAGTTGGCTTCGGTTTAGCCCGAGGCAAAACCCTCGTGGAGATTCTCGATCAGTTGGAAGGAACTGCTGAAGGCGTCAACACTGCGCGCGTGCTCGTACGTTTGGCTAACCAACACGAGATTCCCATACCGATTTCCCGTCAGGTTTCTCGCCTGCTCAAGGGGGTTACTACCCCACAGGAAGCCGTTCAGGCATTAATGGAGCGCGACCTCAAGCCCGAATTCTGCGATTTGTTCGAAGACGACGACAGTTAAAGCAAATCGCAATTGGGCGGTTGCACCCGATGCAAAGCCTGCGGCTTCCGACTGACGCACCGCTTGCTGCATGCAAAGCCGTCGGCGATCGCTGGTTACAATTCCCTACTACAAGGACGTGTCAAAAATTCTGCATCCGAGTAAACTCAACCCCTAGTCTGCCGCAAGAGTTATACCAAATTCGGGTAATCACTCACCAAATTTAAACTCCTCCACGCTGATACTGTGAGGCTTTCAGCGATCTGCCAAGGATGATACTCCCCGGATTGGGTATTACATGAAATTCCCGACCATCCTGGTAAAAGTCTTTTCAAGTCCTTGCCCAGCTCGTTTAGGTTGTCCTGACCGTAGCATCCCAGCTGCCATTCGCCATTACTTCCTCCCCGGTCTCCAAAACTCTATGCCGCAAGCAAAAACGAGAGATGCCCAACTGCAAGGAAATGATCTAGCTGCCGCATCTGAGCCAACTGTGCGGAAGCAGCCTTTCGGGTTCTGGCAGCTCTGGAATATGAGCTTCGGCTTCCTCGGCATCCAGTTCGGTTGGACACTACAAATGGCAAACACTAGCGCTATCTATGAGTACCTTGGCGCAACCCCCGAGGAGATCCCTTTGCTTTGGTTGGCGGCGCCGCTGAGCGGTTTGATCGTTCAGCCCACCATCGGCTACATGAGCGATCGCACGTGGGGTCCGCTGGGACGCAGGCGTCCGTTTTTCCTCATTGGAGCGATCTTCAGCTCGATTGCGCTGGTGCTGATGCCAAACTCGTCAACGTTGTGGATGGCAGCCGGACTGCTATGGATTCTCGACACGTCGGTCAATGTAAGTATGGTGCCATTTCGTGCCTTTGTCTCCGACCTAGTTCCGGAATCTCAATACACGCGCGGCTTTGCCATGCAAAGCTTCTTCATTGGAGCCGGTGCGGTTATAGCATCTCTTTGTCCGTGGATGCTCAACCACATTTTTAGACTTCAGAACGCGACGGGTGTTGACAGTCAGGTACCGCTGACGGTGAAGTGGTCGTACTACATCGGAGCAGCAGTTTTTCTCGGAACCGTGCTGTGGACCGTGCTGCTGGCCGAGGAGCACCCGCCCAAAAATATGAAGGACTTCCGCCGCCGGCAGGAGCAGAGTGGTGGCATCCTCGGCAGCTTCAAAGGGATTCTAAGCGCAATTGCAACTATGCCGGCGATTATGCGCCAACTAGCATGGGTGCAGTTTTTTAGCTGGTTGGGTATCTTCTGCGTATTCATTTATTTCCCACCTGCTGTCAGTCACCAGATCTTCGGTGCGGCGAGCGAGAGCACGGTACTTTACACCGAGGGCATCGAGTGGGCGGGATTGTGCATCGGTTTGTATAACGCCGTCTGTTTTGTCTATTCGCTAGCACTCGGGCGGTTATCGGCCCTAACCGGTCGCATATTCATGCATGCGGCATCGCTACTTTTGGGCGGTATCGGTCTAATCCTGTTATTTTTCGCCAGCGATCGCATATCGATGCTATTGCCAATGGCATGCTTCGGTCTGACTTGGGCGAGCGTATTGACACTCCCGTATTCAATGCTTTCAGAAGTCCTCCCCGTACGCGAAACTGGCATCTATATGGGGTTATTTAATACTTTCATTGTCATTCCACAGATTGTGGTAGTGCTGGGAATGGGCTGGGTGATGGACAACTTACTCGATAACGATCCGTTACTAGCGATCGCGTTTGGTGGTATCTCCTTGCTCGTTGCGTCCGCTTTAACTCAAGGAATTCGCGAAACGGCTTAGACAAACGGCGCAGATGCAGATTTTGCCCCAGCATCGGGAAAACTTACTGCTACTGAAAGGTGACCGATGCGTCATGCGCGCGATTCAGGCGGTAAGCGAGCGTTCTTCTGCGAGCAACGTCGGGCCGACTTTGCTCTCAAAGATTCCGAGCTGACTGCATTGAGCTTCTCTCGACCCGTACCGTTAATGAACTGGCGCTAGGGCAGCAATTACAGTATTGGATGGAGGCAAGAAATTACCAGAAGAGCTGCTGTGTTGGGGGAACGTCGCACCCTAGCCCCCTTCCCGAGCAGGCGATCGCAACAGCGCAGGTGCAGGTGGCAGCAGCGGTTCGACATCTTCTACGATCCCTAATCCAGCCGTCAGATTGTACGAGATCGCTAGCAAGCGTAGCCACACAGCAGGATTGCGCGTTTCCAGCTGCGGACGCATTCGGCGCACCCAATCTGGAAACCAGCCTCGCAACAACCAGCCTACGGCCGCATCGCGCGTGAACGCCAGGTAGCTGCCAATCCAGCGGAGGAAATCTTTTGCCCCTGCTTGCTCCCAAATCCAGCCGATCAATGCAGGATTTAACCAAGCAGCTTTCAAAGCCAAACGGTTGAAGGTCAACCAGTCAACGCGATCCTTGATGAAGCGATCGGCAACCTCAGTTGGTTCCTGCGCCAGCAAACCGAAAAATGTGTTGAGCATAGCGTTAATGCGCTGAGGCGGCAGCGTTTGTCCGGTCGGCACCATCATGCCTTTCGAAAATAACCACGTAACTGACACGTTGCTCTGATAAGCGCGGATGCACTGCAAGTCCCTTGCGCGCAGCGTGTCGCCTTTTAACGCCACATCTAGCAACACCGACAACCGGGGCAAGTTTCGGACTAGCGAACCAAACCCGGTGAACACTAGCGGCGACTGCAGCGATGCTGCATCCCCCAGCGCTAGAAGGCGATCGAATGCCACCACGCGATCGCGACTGCCCAGGCTAAAATGACCGGGAATGTAGCCAAATGTCGGCTTTTTCCACGTCAGTGATGCAGGATTGCAGCGGCGATACTCGGGCAAAATTGCGAAGAAATCTTCGTACATCTCCAACAACGAGCCAGGATTATCGGGATGTACTTGGTGGTAATGGAATAAGTAGAACGTCAAGTCATCCCCCGCCCCCGGGAACAGTTCCCAAATGAGCTGCCGACCGCGCGAGATATCGCCATGGGAGTTGAGTACGTCGCCATAGCGGGAGTCCCACACCCCTGGTGGGAAGTTGCTGACTACTGCGCCTACTGTCGGGCAAACGCTATCAAATGCCCGCGCGCCATTTAGCTGCCAGGCAATCGGCGAAGCACTACCCATTGCATCGATCGCGAGGCGGCCGCTTGCAACACGAGCTTCCCCACTCGGTAAATGTCGAGCCTTGACAGTCACTTGCGCGGTCCCTACATCCGCCCGCAGAAACTCAGTTTGGTCCCAAATCTCACCACCTGCCCGGCGCAGATTGTCGCCGCACAGGTGCAATAAGCGCTCTGAATCGAGTGCGACGTTTAACACTGTGGGCGTATGCAAAATTTCCGCCTGCAGCGCTGGCGGTACGTTGGCATCGAAGAACTTGCTAAATCCGTCGACATACTCGCGCGCGATCGTGCTTTCGCACTCCGCTGCTGTCAGCACGCCCAGATCGACCAGCATTCGCAGTTCTGCTCGCGAGATATTCCATTCCCGATTCATGCGACCGAACGGCAGTCGCTCAACGAGCAACACGCGATAGCCCAAGCGGGCCATGGCTACTGCATGGATGGCCCCTAATGCCCCTCCGATATAAATTAGATCGAAAATTGGCGCGGCTTCTGCGTCCGAGTCCGAATCGACCTCGCTGCGGAACACCACCGGTATGGCGGGCTGGGGTTGGCGCGCGCGCGCGCGCCAACGCTGTTCCCACCAGTATGCTCGCCGCAAGTCGGCCTCGCCGCTCGGCATCGTGCCGAAGTACTTCACCGTTAGCGGAAAGTACGGTGCGAGTTCTTCAAAAATCGACCGCTCGGACGCGATCGCAGGCAGCTCCGGGTAATGTAGCGGAAACTGCTGTCGCAGAGCGCGTGCAAGCTGCCGTCGGATCCGGCGGGCGGCACCAGCAGGTACGCGATCGTCCGCAAACAGCTTGAGGTAAGTCGTGCGCTGTAACGACCACACGAACGCACTCAATTCGCCCCCGCCTTCGGCAAATCTTACCCGCGCGCCCTCGACACTAGGGAGTTTATGACCGCATGGTGGCCTCCACTCCAACTGCAGCCAGTCGCGGACGCGTGCTGTTTCCGGAACGGGAACCTCAATGTAAAGCAGCTCTCTCATTTTTCACCCAACGCCAACACCCGGCGCGAACCCAGCTTTTGCCTATGAATATCTAAAGCCTGCCCTCGCAAAATACGCTAAGCTTCTTTGTATCAAAGCTTAAATTCATATACAAAAGTTTACTTTTTTGCAGGCTCTTTAGATTGGCTCGGTTTTGCCCTCTCGCCCGCCATGCATTATCCCATTCCGGACAGCTCCGAAGAAATTGTTGCGCTCACCCAACAGCAACCAGATGAAGAAATCGTTGCGGCAGCCATTGCAGGGGTAGTGCGGTTAACCCGAGCTCAAGGACGCTCTCTTGACGATCTAACTGCCGAGGTATTGGCCGACGATCCGCTTCTCGACAGCGCGCAGCGTCGCTGGCTCAGTGATATCGTTACGCAGGCCTGGCGAGTAGTAGTTTGAATCCGGGGTAAGTTGGCAACTGCCCCGTGCGGCGTCATCGTTTTGCCGACTTTACATTTACTCGCTCTGTCCCTACCCAAGGCTTCACAAAATTTCGCTTGTTGCTCTTTCCGTCGATGTGAATTGGTGGCAAGATGGTATTAGTACCCGTGTTCTAAAAACGGTCGCCGTACCGCGTTGCACCCCCACACCCAGGACAGAGCATATGGAGCCCCTAACGAAAGCCCAGCAAGAACTATATGACTGGCTGGTGGACTATATCCAAAGCCAGGGTTATGCGCCGTCTATTCGCCAGATGATGCGGGCGATGAACCTTAAATCTCCCGCACCGATCCAAAGCCGATTGGAGCGCTTGCGCTCGAAAGGTTACATTAACTGGCAAGAGGGCAAGGCTCGTACCATTCGGATTCTTCAGCCCCCGGAGAGTGGAGATGGCGTTCCGATCATGGGAGCGATCGCGGCAGGTGGGGTAGTCGAGCAGTTTACAGACTGTGTCGAGCACTTGGACCTGGCTGGAGCATTCCAGCAAACCAACTGTTTTGCCCTGCGAGTGGTCGGCGATAGCATGATCGATGACTGCATTGCGGAAGGTGATTATGCAATCATGAAACGCGGTCGCGAGCCTCAAGCCGGAGATATCGTTGCAGCGAGGGTGGCAGGGATCGGGACGACGCTCAAGCGCCTGTATTTTAGTGGCGATAAAGCAATTCTCAAAGCCTCGAATCCCAACTACGATCCAATCGAGGTGCCGGTCGATAATCTCGAGGTCCAGGGCGTGCTTGCCGGTGTTTGGCGCGACTACAACGGCAACAGTCAACGCCAGTGGTAACTCAGAATTGAACGGTGGCAGCAGTTACCTCTGCGTGCCTCACTCGTTTGACCGGTTATTTAATTCGACGATCTCCACAAAGTCCGTGCTCGCAACCGCAACCACAACTTCCCCAAATACTGCCGTTGGAATGTTTTCAAGAGCATTGCGTGCACGTTTGTACGAACCCATGCAAATCGGCTCGGTGACAGTGCGATCGCGTGTCTTGCAGGCGCCGCTTTCGGGGGTTACCGACCGCACGTTTCGGCGCTTGGTGCGGCGCTTTGCGCCCGAGTCGATGACTTATACAGAAATGGTCAATGCGCGGGAGTTATGTCATCTAAGGCAGCTCGACAAAATTCTGGACGTGGATCCTGACGAGCAGTTGCTGAGCGTACAACTGTTCGATAGTCGTCCGGATTTCATCGGTGCGGCAGCACGTATGGCAGTCGAGCACGGTGCTCTGACCGTCGATATCAATATGGGTTGCCCGGTCAACAAGATTACGCGTAAGGGTGGCGGGTCATCGCTTTTGCGCCAGCCCGACCTAGCGGCACGGTTAGTAGACGCAGCGGTTGCCGCTGTCAACGTGCCGGTAACGGTAAAGACACGCCTGGGTTGGAGCGACGATGAGATCGAAATCGTGGAATTTGCACGCCGCTTAGAAACTGCCGGTGCACAGATGCTAACCGTACACGCCCGCACGAGATCGCAGGGCTACACTGGAGCAGCCCGATGGGAATGGCTCGCACGCGTAAAAGCATCGATCTCGATTCCACTAATTGCCAACGGCGATATTGTTTCAGTGGCGACAGCAGCTCGATGTTTGGAGCAAACCGGCGCTGATGGCGTTATGTGTTCGCGCGGGACGCTCGGAAACCCTTTTCTAGTTGGCGATATCGATCGTTGGTTGCGCTTCGGCGAACGCGAACCGATACGCTCTCCACAAGAATATCTAGTACTGGCGAAGGAGCACTTGATTGGCCTGCAGTCAGCGAAAGGCGATCGCGGGGTTCGGCAAGCACGCAAGCACATGGCTTGGTATGCGCGCAACTTTTGTGAAGCAGCAAAGCTGCGCGAGTTGTTGGCGCAATTGGAAAGCGTTGAGGATGGCCTGCGCTTGCTCGATGCATCAATCGAGCACCTGGACCAATAGATTCGACCATATCGTTTCGAGTTCGCAGCGGGTCGGCGATTGCAGCTCAAATCAGACCAGGTGCTTTTCGGTCGAGATGCAATGAGGATGGTGAGTACGACAAAAAGAGCTTTATAATGGCGATTGCAGCTCACATCAAACTAACTGCTTTTCGGTCGAGATGCATTGAGGATAGTGAGTACGGCAAGAAGATCCGTATATTAATGATTCACGCATCCCCCCTGGTAACGAACACGCTCGCATGGATAGCTAGGAGTTTGGATGTGGGGTCTGGCTGCACAACCAGGGTTTTGCAGCAACCAATACACAACACATCAACTTCTAAGTCAACACCAATTTCGCTGAGATCGACTCGCTCCTGAACCTCTAAGGGGGGGCAACTGGCGTACGCCGACGCTCTGGATCGCGTCACCAGGTTGGAATCCCGCTCAGTCGGCTGCCGACCCATCATCTACCTGAACGACCGCGACACCGCTTTCAACACCCAAATCAAGTTCAAATCCGCTGCTCAGTTCTAGCTCCATGGTTAATCCAGGCGTCAACGTCACCATCCGGACACCGATGTAAGGATGTGCGGCACTCCCATGTGCGACGAGCTGGTCGGCGATGCGCGCCGCAATCTCAATTGGAATTGCAAACCCCAGCCCCTCTGCATTCATGCGAATTGCTGTATTAATGCCGTTCGCTTCGCCCGATGCATTCAACAGGGAACCGCCTGAGTTGCCTGGAATAATAGCAGCATCGGTCTGGATAAAGCGCACGCGCTTTTGGGGAACGCCAACCTCGGAACTGGGACGCCCAACGGCACTCACAATTCCAACCTTGACGGTGTTGTTCAGTCCCAAGGGATTGCCAATCGCAATTGCCCATTCTCCGGGGAGCAACCCACCTGAATGGATAAAGCGCGCGCTTGGTAAATCCGTTGCTTCAATGACGTCCTGCTCACCTCGCGCCCAGCTACATCAATGCGAACAAAGGCTGGCCCAACCTCTTGGACTGCAGCTGCAATGAAGTTGAACTCGCGGTTGTCGATCGGTGCCGGCAATATGGGAGCCAACGGCGGCAATCTTGAAGCCACGAAGGGTGGTGTAGCCGTTCTTGTCGAAGGAATGGGGTCGCGCCAGTGATGACCGACTAGTAATCTGAGACCGCTACCGATAGCAAGTTGAGCTAAGAACCTTCCCCAGCGTGCGAGCGCGTGTGCCATGTGCTCTAAACACCCGCTGGATGGTGCCTCGGCTGAATGCAGCCGCCACCCCAATGTAGACGATCTTCACGGAAGCAGCGGTAGAGCGCGCCGACCCTGGTAGGATGATTTCGGTTTAACGCTCGATCCATGGCAATTGCGACGATTTACACGGATGGTGCCTGCTCGGGCAATCCCGGGCCTGGGGGTTGGGCAACGGCAATTTACTTTGCCGATGGCTCGGTCCACGAACTAGGGGGAGCAACCGCGCAAACGACGAATAACCGGATGGAGTTGCAAGCTGCAGCTGCTGCCCTTGAATTCTTGAGGACTTTCGGGCAAACTACGCCAGTCGCGCTATACACCGATAGCGAATACGTCCTTAAGGGCATTACCCAGTGGGTGAAGGGTTGGAAGCGCCGAGACTGGAAAACCGCACAGGGAAAACCCGTCCTCAATCGGGATCTCTGGGAGGCACTCGACCGTCTCAATCAGCCGTTTGTGCAATGGCATCATGTGCGCGGGCACAGCGGCAATATCGGGAACGACCGCTGCGATGAGATCGCGCGGGCATTTGCCAGCGGCAGTACTCCCAACCTCAAGCATTCGAATGCCGCCGCCCCTAAAACGATAATATTGCCCACCTCTAGCTTGAGCCCAGCAACCGAGATGGTATCCAACTCAGCCCCGATCGCCGACGACGACTCTCAACTTCCTCGCGAGGTCCGCCTCTCGCAGCTTCACCACCTGATCGAAACCCTCCGCATTGCCGACGAAATTGCTCGAGAGGGATATTTGATCAGCAGTTCGGAACTTGCCGACTTGATGGATGTTAATGCTAGTGCTGTCACCAGCCGGGGGGATCATTGGGCTTGGCGCAATTGGGTCGTTTCTCGCGTGCGCCGTGAAGGAAATCAAATTCTCTGGCAACTCGAACGCACCGATTGCTAGCCGTTAAGCCAGCCATCTGCACTCAACCATAGGCCCTTCCCCGCCATTTCTTGGGTCGGCGTAGGGCTGAAAGCAAGATCCGTATTACGGCTGGCAAGTCTGCCAGCGGCGACAGCCAAAATGCTAACGATCGCCAGGGACCACTCCCCGTGTAGGAGGGCGCGATCGCCAACAGCAAGGCAAAGCGCATTGCGAGCAATCCAAGATTAATCCCGAGTGCGGCCGTTACGCTCGGGACACGCGCCGTCACCCATAGCAGCGACAGTATTATCGATGCCAGCAGCGGCAGAGCTTGTACGCAGGAAAGCAACCACAGGTCACCCCACACTTGACCTGGTTGAGCTGCATCCTTGAGGTCGAGCGAGCGCCCCCACTCGCGCCAGGTTTCGACAGCTCCTAGGTACATTCGCACTCCAAAGACGCGCGCGCCATCGAGGAAACCGACCCGGTAGCCGCGAGCCGCAATATTGCGGGCTAGCGTGACATCATCACAAAACGAGGCGGCAGCAGAACTATAACCGTCCAATTCTTCAAGAATGCGTCGACGACAGAGAAAACATTGGCCGTTGGCCATGACGCGCTCGGGAATGAGTGCGTCGGCCCCTGCTGGCTGGCTGCGAAAGATAAGCGTGACGAGCAATGCTGGCTGCAACCACCACTCACCGGGATATTCCAACACGAACTGGGGCGCTAGCGATATCAAGTCGAAGCCCTGAGTCTCAGCTACGTCAAGCAAGCTGGCCACCAATCCCGGTCGCGGCTGCGTGTCAGCGTCGATGCCAAGAAACCACTGGCTTTTCGGCGAACTCGCGTGAAAGCCCCAATGCAGCGCCCACGGACGCCCCACCCATCCTGGCGGCAGCGGATCGTCCTCTATAACCCGGAAACGCGGATCGCGATGCTGCATCGCCCTGACCAAGTCCGGCGTTCCATCGGTCGAACGGCTGTCGACAACCACAATTTCGCGCACTTCACATCCCTGTCGACTCAACCCCTCCAGGCAGGGTCCGATCCGCTCGGCTTCGTTTAAAGTCGGAACGACAACGCTCGTGGCTCCCAGCTGTTCGGGCGTTGCTGTTTTGGGCATTAAGGGTGGCAGGCGACCCGGGCCGCGGAGCAGCCGCGATAACAGAACCAAGGTTGCTGGAATCTGCAGCATCAACAGCCCGGTTGCAATCGAACCGGCTATCTCCGGACTGATATCCTGGGTCACTTGTGCAGCACTCCCATCGAGGCGACAGACAGCATGGATGTTCCGGAATCATTGGGGAGATCCGAACCGGGCGACGATGCCAGCAAGTACAGCGCGATCGCCGGGATCAATGCCAAAACAGTTGATAGCAACACCGGCTGCCACAATCCCGCCGCTAAACTCAGTGCAATCCCGAACAGCAGATTGCCAAGGTAAATTGCTAATGGCAGTCCCAGCTGATCGTAGGGAAACCGCACGGGCTTCTTCAGCCACAACAGCGATGAGACGAGCATAAACAAAGCTCCCGTCCCAGCCCAGCCCAGGAAGTTCTGATAGGGCATGCCGAAAAACGCTCCGGGCCGATCCCATACCCAGAATGGAACTGCCGTCTGGCTCATAGCCGGGTCGAGCACTAAATCCCACGCTGTCAGTAACAGCGATCCGATCGCGATCGCACCAGCAACTTGACGCCAGCCGCAAACCCCGCGTGCGGATAGAGCTGCGCGCGCCAGCAAGTACGCCGCGAAGCCTACGTAAAACCAGGATAAGGGGATTGTGAACGGGACTAGTCCGGCGATCTTGTAACCCAAGCCACTGAGATAGCGATAGTCCCCAAACGGGAATCCTGTACTCGTTCCCAGCAGTTCGCTGCCGAGTGAGAGCGCGACTGCAGGTACTAAAAAACCAGCACAGTGCCAGAGTCCGAGCGTGCGGCATGCATAAAGGAATACTGCTGCGGCGCCCATCAGCATGTAAACGACTCCGCCCCCAGCCATGGACCATGACAATGCAGACTGACCCACAGGCGGCAGGCTCGTGATGAAAGCCTGGTTCGGCAGCACCAAGATCAACCCTGCCAATCCGAACAGCATCGCTAGCAAGTGACCGCCCAACATAACCCGCTCGGTACTTCGCAATACGCTCATCAAAATCAAATCCTCCTCATAGGCGCGATCGCTCTCGCGGGGCACCTGACTCCGCTCGTTCGCCTGTCTGCTTAATTCCCAATCTTGGAGCGTCGGACCGCAGGCGATGCAGTCGATTTGCGAAACGCAATGGACGCTAGCAACAGTTTACAAAAAATAGTTTACAAAAATTCACGGTGATGGCAACTGGCAGATGCTTAAGTCGAAAACTTGCAAATCCCCTAAGAAACCCGCTCATCTCGGGAGTTGCCGAGGGCACTCAAACGCCCAATGGAGCCCAACCGTCCTATCCTGCGATGGTCGTAGCGCAGTTTAGCAAGCAGGAATCGATTCCGAAAGTTCGGGCACGAACTCATTTAGAACTGTACTGAAGGTAACCGTTTGAACCGGTCGAACAGCAGAAAACCGTTAAGATCGGGGTGTTTGCGCTCAGTCGCCCCGTACTCTATCGAGGGCACTTAATATGACTCCGGCTGCAACCGATCCCGCCGATGTGCTTGTGCGTCCCGTTCGGTTTCGCGACTTAGATTTCCTCCATGCGATCGCGCAAGCGAAGGATACGGCAGGTGGCAACGACCCCGACCGCCAGCTCGAACAAATGCGGCGTTGGTTCGGACCGCTGAAAGTGTTGCGTTGGTTCCCCAATCCAGCCCAACACGCTCTCTGTATCAGCGTTGCCGAGCAAGACGATCGCGCAGTTGGCGCAATCCACGTTGCTCCATTTAACAAACAGAGCAGTACCTGGCGCGTCGAGCGGGTTTGTGTTTCTCCCGATGCCAATCTCGGCGATGTCGGTTCGGTGCTGCTGCGCCACTGTCTAGAAACAATTTGGGAAGCGCGCACGTGGGTTTTGGAAGTCGATGTCAGCGATCAGCAGGAATTGGGGCTTTACCGCCGCAATGGATTTCAACCCCTGGCCCAGCTGACCTACTGGGCAATTGCCTCTGAACCACTGGCGCAGATCGCGCAGAACCAACCGCGCCTGCCGAATTTGCTTCCGGCCGGTAATGCCGATGCTCAGTTGCTTTACCAGCTCGATACGGTGTCGATGCCGCCCCTGCTCCGCCAGGTCTTCGATCGCCACATCGATGATTTCCGCACGAATATCCTGCAAGCGATTAGCCGACGTGTCCGCCAATGGTTCGGAAACGTCGAGTTCGTGCGCGGTTACGTTTTCGAGCCCCAACGTAAAGCCGCGATCGGGTATTTCCAGTTGGCTCTTTGCCGCGACGGCAGTCACGCTCATGCAGCTGACTTAACCGTTCATCCCGCATACACGTGGCTGTATCCTGAGCTAATCGCCCAGATGGCACAGGTCGCCCAGACTGCACCACCGCAATCGCTGCAGTTGGTTTCCGCTGACTACCAGCCCGAGCGCGAAGCTTACTTCGAACAGCTGGCAGCCGAGCGCATTGCTCACGCGCTCCTCATGTCGAGGTCGGTCTGGCACAAACTCCGCGAGGCAAAGCCAGCCCCAGCGCTCGATCGCCTCCAGCTTTCGGGCATGTTGCAGGGATTGCAACCGCGTCGTACGCCGATTCCAAGCCGCTTGCCTTGGTTGCGAACCGCCTTTGCCCAACGCCTATTGGGCGGGAGCAGCCGCATGCAAGGCTCTTGTCAGGACGGTAACGATCGCGTCGAACCTGCAACCAATCACCCATGCAATCGCCCCCCCTCTTCATGAAGCACGAAGCCCCTGGGTAATGGGATGGTCGAGCGAGTCTCAGCGCTAGGATTGGATGTCGGTCAGCGGCGTGTCGGCGTAGCCGGTTGCGATGGTACGGGGCTGATCGCTTCCGAGCTCACGACTATTCGGCGGACTTCCTTCACCCGCGATGTCGAGCAGTTGCAGCAGCTCATTGACGCTCGCGGCGTCCGACTGCTTGTAGTTGGCATGCCCTACACCCTTGATGGCAACTCAGGAGTTCAAGCTCGTGCTGTATCTGATTACGCCGAGCGCCTAGGTGCGGCGCTGCAGGTGCCCGTGGAGTTCGTCGACGAGCGCTTGACTTCCGTAGAAGCCGAGGCGCAGCTACGCAGCAACCGCCGCTTTTCCCCGCGTCGCGACAAAGCTGCGATCGACGCTCGCGCTGCAGCCATCATTCTTCAACAGTGGCTCGACCGACGGAGATCTGGAAGTTGAGCGATTATTAGTGCTACTATCTTTATTTGTCATGTCATTAATTTTCCGACCTCTGTCGCCGTTACCCTGGCTATGACCCTGACCCAAGAGCGCAAACAACAATTAATTTCCGGCTTTCAAGTTCACGAGACCGACACGGGCTCGGCAGATGTTCAGGTCGCGCTGTTGACCGCACGCATTAAGAGCTTGACCGAGCACCTTAAGGCCAACAAAAAAGACCACGCCTCGCGGCGCGGGCTCTTAAAGATGATCGGCCGGCGGCGTCGCCTCCTTGGCTTCATCTACAAAGAAGACCCCGAGCGCTACCAACGCTTGATTGCCAGTCTTGGAATCCGTCGTTAGAGCCGCGACGGCGCGACAAACTATGTCCGACTCTCCTCAACGCGATCGCCTGCCGTTCGAGCCCAACCGCAAGCGACCTAAGCCCTCAAAATCCAATACGAGTCCTGCTGCTGCCTCTGCCGTCAGTGCTGGAAGTGGTTCGACTGCAGCGCGCGATCGCTCGCCAATGATTCGGGGAAGCAGTAAGTCTGAAGCATCCCTCTCGGCGATACCGGAAGCCGTCAGCCAACGAATGCTCCGGCGCATGGGATTGCTGAGCGGTCTCCCAACCGGGCTGGGCATTGCCAGCTTCTTAGTGTCTTACCTAATTGTTAGCAACCATTGGTTCGAGCTGCCCAGCTATGCGGTCCTCCTGGTTAGCATGGGGCTGTTTGGCATCGGCGTGTTAGGTCTGAGCTACGGAATTCTTTCCGCATCCTGGGAGGAACAGCCGGGCAGCCTCGTCGGCTGGAACGAGTTTAAAACTAACGTCGAGCGGTTGTTCTCCTCCTGGCGAGCAGCGCGACTGGAAGCGCGTGCTGCCAAGGATGAATGAAGAATCGATAAGAACGCCTACCAGTTTCCGCCACTGCTATTTACGCTCGACTAAGTGAGATCGAGCGATGTGAATCGATTCAGTTGGACGTCTCACAGTCATATCTGTACCGCAAAGGAGTCTGCCATGATCGTTGTCATGAAAGTCGGCTCGCCCGAAGCCGAGGTCGCTCGAATCTGTCAGGAGTTCGCAGAATGGGGCCTGACACCCGAGAAGATCGTCGGCAAGCACAAAGTGGTGGTCGGCTTGGTCGGCGACACGGCAGCCCTCGATCCGCTGCAGCTGCAAGAGATCAGCCCTTGGATCGAGCAAGTCTTGCGTGTAGAACAACCTTTCAAACGCGCCAGCCGCGAGTTCCGTCACGGGGAGCCCAGCGACGTTGTAGTTCCGACCCCCAACGGTCCAGTTGTATTCGGCGAGCACCAACCGATCGTTACGATTGCCGGTCCTTGCTCGGTTGAAAACGAAGAGATGATTGTCGACACGGCGCGACGCGTGCGCGCTGCCGGGGCGAAGTTCTTGCGCGGCGGTGCTTACAAGCCTCGCACCTCGCCGTACTCATTCCAGGGTCACGGCGAGAGCGCATTAGAACTCCTTGCTGCTGCTCGTGAGGCAAGCGGATTGGGTATCATTACCGAGGTCATGGATACGGCGGATGTGGCAAAAGTAGCCGAGGTAGCTGACATTCTGCAGGTGGGCGCGCGCAACATGCAAAATTTCGCGCTACTGAAAAAAGTGGGCGCGCAGGGCAAACCGGTTTTTCTCAAGCGGGGTATGTCGGCCACGATCGACGAGTGGCTGATGGCAGCCGAGTACGTCCTTGCAGCCGGTAATGCCAACGTCATTCTTTGCGAGCGCGGTATCCGTACGTTCGACCGCCGTTATGCTCGCAATACGCTTGACCTCTCGGTATTGCCCGTGTTGCGGACGCTGACCCACTTGCCAATTGCGATCGACCCCAGCCATGGGACGGGTAAGGCCGAGTACGTTCCGGCAATGGCAATGGCAGCTGTTGCGGCTGGTGCGGACGCCTTGATGATTGAAGTGCATCCGAACCCTGCCAAGGCACTATCGGACGGGCCGCAGTCGCTCACCCCCGAACGTTTCGATCGTCTCATGCAGGAGCTGGCAGTTGTCGGCAAGGCAGTCGACCGCTGGCCCGAACTGGAATTGGCAATCGCATAACAGCAGGGCTTGCTTCTGGCGATCGCTCGGACTGATTTTTTTTAGCGCGGTGTTTACAGGTTGCAAAGACTTGTAGGTACCGCGCTTGCTTTAGGCAAAAGTTATTTAACACCTCTAGAAGGAGCTCGCGCGCCCTACCTATTCCATGCGAATGCAGTTGCAAATCGTCCCAATGGATAGGGGACAGCTCGATTGCACGCGATTGCCACCTCGGATAGCCTGGCGCGTAGGGAGGGTTAGTGGCAGCGATCGCAAGAGCACACGACTTTGCCAGCACTAACCGCAAGAGCTCATTGCCCAGAATTCAGGGCTGAGGTACTATTTAGTGCGCTTGCCAAGCGGCCCGTTTATTTTCGTTGCCGTTCTGCCCAGGTACGCAAAGAATGTTAAATTTTTATTAAACAGGGCGTTGATTCTCGCGTGCTGCAGCCGCAGACCTGTTGGGTGAACGATGACAGCTGCTGGCCTGGCAATACCTGCTTAAGTTCGTCTCGATTCGATCGCTAAGGCAACCCCTGCAGTTGCGGTAGCTGATATTGACCTCTCCTGCGCGCCAGCCTCGGCAAATTGTTCGGGGCAACCAGCCGAGCGAAGAGGGCAAGCAGTTTAGGTAGGAGGAGTTAGGAGACTGTCGTGCCTCCACTGCATTGCCTCTTCCGAAGTTCTAGCCCCTCTACTCCAACTCATCGAGCAATCCAACTACATTGGCGTGTACCATAAGCGCAACCAGCAGGAGTTTTATCGCAATCTTTCCAAAGCCGAGCGAGACCATCTCCTCAGCCAGATGCAAGCGGACTATCGGCAGGTCGTGCTCGGTTACTTCACCGGCGAGCAGCGGGCTAATAGCTGGATCGACCGTTTTGTCAACCGCGCTTTTTTCGCCGACCTCTCTGTTTCGCAAATTATGGAACTGCACATGGAGTTGATGGACGAGTTTTCCCAACAGCTCAAACTAGAGGGGCGCAGCGATGAGGTGTTACTCGACTATCGCCTGACGCTCATCGACGTCATCGCACATTTGTGCGAGTTATATCGTCGCTCAGTGCCCCACGAAGGGTCGGCTGCCGCTGATCCGCACGCAGAATGTTATGAGCGTTGACGTGCCTCGGCGATAACACGGTTTAACGATTCTTTCCATTTACTCCCTCTGGGCACCCTATGACCCCTTCTCGCAAGACTTACGTTCTAAAGCTTTACGTCGCCGGCAATACGCCTGATTCAATGCGGGCACTGACGACATTGCAGCAAATCCTCGAAAGCGAGTTTAAGGGGGTTTACGCATTAAAAGTCATCGACGTGCTAAAAAACCCGCAACTTGCTGAAGAAGATAAGATTCTAGCAACCCCAACACTAGCAAAGGTTCTCCCTCCTCCAGTTCGCAAAATCATCGGTGACTTGTCAGACCGCGAGAAAGTGCTCATCGGATTGGATTTGCTGTACGAGGAGATCGGCGAATAAACAAGGACTTAATGCTCTAAGGTATACCTGCTGCAGCACAAACGTCCGGGCAGGTAGATTCACCCTTTGTAATCCTACCGAAACAGACGAGCGATGAACGTTAGCAACGAAAACGGCAAACACCACGACCGTAATGGCAAAGTCGGCGTCCAGAAGATTCGGACGATGATTGAAGGCTTTGACGAGATCAGCCATGGCGGTATTCCTGTCGGACGGACGACACTCGTTAGCGGTACTTCGGGGACAGGAAAGACACTTTTAGCAGTACAGTTTCTATATAACGGCATCAAGAATTTTGACGAGCCGGGAATCTTCGTTACGTTTGAAGAATCACCGATCGATATCATTACTAATGCCTATAGCTTTGGCTGGGACTTGCAGGATTTGACCGAACGCGGCAGGTTGTTTATTCTCGATGCATCTCCCGACCCAGAAGGTCAGGAAATTATCGGGAGTTTCGATCTGTCGGCTCTGATCGAGCGTATTCAATACGCTATCCGGAAATACAAAGCTAAGCGCGTCTCGATTGACTCTGTCACGGCAGTATTCCAACAGTACGAAGGTGCTTCGGTGATCCGGCGCGAGATCTTCCGTCTATCCGCCCGTCTCAAACAAATCGGTGTATCGTCGATCATGACCACGGAGCGAACGGAAGAATACGGACCAGTTGCCCGGTTTGGTGTTGAGGAGTTTGTTTCTGACAATGTCGTAATCGTTCGTAATGTGCTTGAAGGCGAGCGTCGGCGTCGGACGGTAGAAATTCTCAAACTTCGCGGTACGACCCACATGAAAGGTGAGTACCCTTTCACGATCAACAACAACGGGATCAATATCTTTCCGTTGGGAGCAATGCGCCTCACACAACGCTCCTCCAACATACGGATTTCATCGGGAATCAAGACCCTCGACGACATGTGTGGTGGTGGATTCTTCCAAGACTCGATCATTTTGGCAACGGGTGCAACGGGGACGGGCAAAACTCTCCTGGTTAGTAAATTCCTACAGGAAGGTTGCCATGGCGGCGAGCGCTCGATTCTATTTGCGTATGAAGAGTCGCGCGCTCAGCTCTCTCGCAATGCTTCATCTTGGGGCATTGACTTTGAGGAGATGGAAAAGCGCGGTTTGCTGAAACTGATTTGCACTTACCCCGAGTCGGCGGGGCTCGAAGATCACTTGCAGTCGATCAAATCGGAAATCCAGGAATTCAAGCCAACCCGTATTGCGATCGACTCGCTGTCTGCACTCGCGCGGGGAGTTACGAACAATGCATTTCGGCAGTTCGTCATCGGCGTTACTGGTTACGCCAAGCAGGAAGAGATTACTGGTTTCTTTACGAACACGACCGATCAGTTCCTCGGATCGCATTCGATCACCGATTCGCATATCTCCACGATTACCGACACAATTATTATGCTGCAGTACGTCGAAATCCGCGGCGAGATGGCGCGGGCTATCAACGTATTCAAAATGCGCGGTTCCTGGCATGATAAAGGTATTCGCGAATACGTTATCAGTCGCCAAGGACCAGATATCAAAGACTCGTTCCGTAACTACGAACGCATTATTAGTGGCGCACCGACGCGAGTAACAGCAGACGAGAAGAGCGAGCTCTCGCGGATTGCTAAGGGCGTTCGCGATATCACCGTAGAGGAACGTCCAGAGTAGGGTTTTGCCCGCAATCAGATGAGTGGGTAGTAAACCAAAAAAGTATAGGATCGGTCCTGGAAGAGACACTGGATGCGGTTGCTCCCATGCATTGCCCCTATTGCGACCCCCCGAACGAGGGTGGAGCGACCGATGCCGAAGGCGCGAAAGACTCGAGATTTCGAACCATCGCCGGACATCAATGAGAGCTTTATGACAGAGGTCATCCCCTTCGGGAGCTGGCATGTGAGTCACCGGTCGAATCAGACCACCTCACGAACATACTTGAAAGAACCCTCCATTTACGATGTATGTCAGCGATTATGGTTGGCATCAGATGATGATTTTGGCGGCTTTGAAATACCGTCCTACAATATGTTGAGGATGCAATCTATTTTGTTGCGTTGTTTAAAATTTTTATTGGCGAAGCTGATAGACTGCTCTCCAAACCCAGAGAACCTCGATCGATTCGATAAAGATTGCAGTCCGGCACTGCAGCACGGACATTTCGAGCGTCGTCAAGCCACAACCTGGCAATTTTTCGAGGTGCCCCCCCTAAACATCTGATTCTACGACTCTTTGATAAGACATTCGCGATAGTGTTAAGGCTGATTACAATCAGTCCTTCATAGACTTTAGCAACTATGGCAATTGAGGAACTGTTGCGAACAGTTTCTGCTCAAAACGACAGCGCATCGGAACAGCCATTCTGGTAAATGTTCAGACGCTCACTTCCGTTGCTAGAAACTAAGAAAATAAGAGGTTTCTGATGCACCGTATTGCAGTCGCTCCTGTTGGTTGGGACCCTGAAGCTGATAGTTTGACTCTCATCGAGCAATCTCCTGCTCGGATTGTTGTGCTCTCAGCAGCAGATACTGACATTCAGATGCTAGCAGCAGCAGTTGCAAGCACGACCGACACCTTCCCCTCTGTAAGGGTCGCAAATTTACTCCAGTTACAGCAACAGCTAGCTATTGATATGTATGTTGAAGACGTGCTTACAAAGGCAAGCGTGATTGTCTTGCGCTTACTTGGCGGTCAGTCGTATTGGTCCTACGGCTTAGAGGCTGTCAAATCAGTTGCAGGAGAGACAAACGCAGCATTGTTTGTACTACCTGGCGACGATCGAACCGATCCAGTTCTCCTCGGGCATTCAACCGTACCGGTATCTGCTGCTCATCGCCTGTGGCACTATCTGGCGGAGGGTGGATGTAAAAATGGCTTGCGTGCATTGCAGTTCGTTGCAGATCTTGGCTTAGGTACCAATTTTTCACCCGATCCACCACACAGTATTGCGCGCGTCGGCATTTATCCAGGGAGCGCGCGCTGTCAAGGAACACCGATTGCCAAAGTCGCTATACTTTTTTATCGGGCTCACTACCTAAGTGGAAATACTGAACCAATTGATGCACTGTGTTCTGCACTCGTTCGCAAGAACCTAGAGCCAGTCCCGATCTTCGTATCAACCCTTAGCGAAGTAGAGGTGCAGAAGGAAGTTAAAGAGCTACTCTTCAGTGGCTTGAAGAATCCGCAGTCGACTTCCCCTTTTGTAGCGCCAAGCTTAATCCTAAATACAACAAGTTTTGCAATCTCAAAATTGAGTGCAATCAAGAAATCGAACTTTTGGCAAGACCTTGATTTGCCAGTATTGCAGGTGATTCTTAGTGGCGGGACTCAAGAGCAGTGGTCTAAAGGCTGGCAAGGGCTATCGCCTCGTGACATCGCCATGAACGTAGCATTGCCAGAAGTTGACGGTCGAGTTATTACGCGCGCTGTATCGTTTAAGTCGAAGTTGAATTGGAATTCGGCAATTGAGGCTAATGTTGTTGTTTACAAGCCACAAACTGACCGAATCAGTTTTGTCTCAGACCTGGCTCGAAACTGGGTCGACCTAAAACTTACACATCCACGCGATCGTCGGATTGCTATCATCCTTGCCAACTATCCCAATCGCAACGGGCGCCTGGCAAATGGGGTTGGACTAGATACACCAGAAAGTTGTGTAACAGTTTTACGCTCTCTAGGTCAGGCAGGCTACCAAGTCGGCAACCTTCCGACAACCGGTGATGAGCTTATTTTACGCTTGACCTCTGGAGTAACAAACGATCCAGAGAGTTTCACATCGCATTCAGATCCAACACAGAGCTTATCATTGACCGAGTATTTCAAATATTTTGACTGCCTTCCTGTAGCAGCTAGAGAGGCTGTTTGCGAGCGCTGGGGGAAGCCAAGCAGCTCGTTTCCGATCCCAGGAATACAGCTGGGAAACATATTCGTTGGCATTCAACCATCAAGGGGTTACGATCGCGATCCGAGCTTAAATTATCATTCGCCCGAACTCGAACCAACCCACGAATACCTTGCTTTCTATCACTGGTTAGAGAATTCCTTTGGCACGCAGGCGATCGTTCACATAGGTAAACATGGCAATCTTGAGTGGTTGCCTGGGAAAGGGATAGCCCTTTCTGCTGAGTGTTACCCGGAGGTGGCACTGCGAGCGATCCCCAACTTCTATCCTTTTATTGTTAACGACCCTGGCGAAGGCTCTCAGGCAAAGCGACGGTCTCATGCCGTCATTCTCGATCATCTAACTCCACCAATGACCCGTGCTGAATTGTATGGGTCGCTCCAAAAATTAGAGGTTCTCATTGATGAGTACCACGAGGCAAAAAGTCTCGATCCGACGCGATTGAGCTTCATTAATAAGCGAATAGAGGAACTCGTTCGAGAAGAGGATCTACATTGCGATTTAGGCATAGACAAATTTAGCGAAGCAGAGGTTTCAGATTTCCTAACTCGTGCTGATGGTTACCTCTGCGAGCTAAAAGAAGCTCAAATCCGTGATGGACTACATGTTTTCGGGTGTTGTCCAGAGGGACGCCAACTTCGCGATCTCACTATCGCAATTGCCAGATCGCCGGGTCCAGGTCGATGTGGAATCGCGCGCGCGATCGCGCGCGACATAGGGCTGGAAATCGATCCACTAACAGTTGACTTCGCGAGGTCTCTACTCCCAAGTGATAGCGAGTTGCTCTCGCGCTTCACCGAGCACCAATGTTGGATTGCCGGAGATGCTGTAGAGGTTATTGAATCGCTTGCAGTTGAGCTCGTCACTGGGATGCGATTGCCGCTTGGAGATTTAACTACTGCCGAACTGGCTTGGATACGCAATTGCCTCATCCCCGATCTGCAAAAAACACACCGAGAAGTTGATAACTTGTTACATGGACTAAATGGCGGATACATTCCAAGCGGTCCTGCGGGAGCACCGACGCGCGGGCGACCGGATGTGTTGCCTACGGGACGGAACTTCTATTCCGTCGATATCCGTGCCGTGCCGACAGAGACAGCCTGGGATATGGGCAGAAAAGCTGCTGAAGCTGTTGTCGAGCGTTACACTCAAGAGCACGGCGAGTACCCACGGTCGCTAGCGATTTCCGTGTGGGGAACTTCAACGATGCGAACGGGTGGCGATGACATTGCTGAAGCCCTAGCCTTGCTGGGCGTGCAACCGGTTTGGGATGGTCCATCACGACGCGTTATAGATTTTGAAATCCTACCGTTGTCGGTTTTGGGACGCCCGCGTGTAGACGTAACTTTAAGGGTTTCTGGCTTCTTTCGAGACGGGTTTCCCAATCTTATCGATTTGTTCGATCGCGCTGCAAATGCGGTCGCCGACCTGGATGAAGCTACAGATAGTAATCCGTTAAGAGCGCGCGTCTGTCAGGAAAAGGACTACTGGTGCCGACAAGGTTTGGATGAAGCGTCAGCTGCTGCGCGATCGCGTTACCGGGTTTTTGGTTCTAAGCCTGGAGCTTATGGTGCTGGCTTACAGGGATTAATTGAAGCGCAAAACTGGCAAAGCGATAGCGACTTAGCGCGTGCTTACATTAACTGGAGCAGCTATGCCTATACGGGAAACGGCATTGGTAAAGCAGCTCCAGAAGCATTCTCGGAGCGACTTCAGCAGTTACAAATCGTTTTGCAGAATCAGGACAACCGCGAACACGACTTGTTTGATTCAGACGATTACTATCAGTTTCAGGGTGGGCTGACTGCAGCGGTACGTAAGGCAACGGGTAAAAACCCGCAAACTTATTTTGGCGACCACTCCCGTCCGGGCAACCCTAGAGTCCGCCATCTGCGCGAGGAAGTTGCCCGCGTCTATCGATCTCGAGTTGTGAATCCGAAATGGATAGCTGGCGTTATGCGTCACGGCTACAAAGGTGCATTCGAATTAGCAGCAACGGTCGACTATATGTTTGCGTATGATGCCACTGCACGGTGTGTTGAAGACCACATGTACCAAGGAGTCGCCGACGCTTATCTTTTCGATCGGAACGTACAAGATTTCGTCCGTCAGAAGAACCCTTGGGCGCTGCGCGACATGGCCGAACGCTTGCTCGAAGCCCACCAACGAAAGCTTTGGAAAAGTGCAAGTGCGGCAGTTTGCGATCGTCTCCGCGCTCTTGCAAACGAGGCTGAAGGGATCCTCGAGGAAATGGACTGATTCCCCGAGCAGGTGAGCAGCCGTGACGAGCAAATGCCCGTAGCGATCTACAAGTAATGGTGGGCCGCAGCCAAGTTAGGGCATGACTTCCAGGCTATTTTTTGGCTTACATGATGGATTGGGAGCAGATCGGCGCTTTGACCGACGCCGCGCGCGGCAGCTAACAAATTACCCGTAGGCTGGATCGGCGATCGCAACACAACCACCAAGCGATCGCCGACCTCACAGATCTGACCCGGCCGGCGATCGCGCCGGTCGCAGCCGAAAACATCGCAGTATATTGACCGGCACCCTTATTGGCGGGCAGTCGGAAGAGCCGATCGAGCGCGATCGCGTGGGTGTGGGATTCCACCAGGCAGTCACCGATGACAACGGAAAGGTCGATCGGGACAATTTCCAGAATGAAAACTTGATAAAGCTTTTTTGCAGACTTGAAGTTCCCCAAGCAGTTCTGCAAGTGCTCTACTCTTCGCCCCAAGCTCGCAACTGCCAGTAGACGAGGACGAAGGCGATCGCCAACAATACCGTTGCTGCCGCTGCCGCGTAGCCGAAGTCGAAGCGGGCAAAAGCTTCCTCGTAAACGAAGTAGACCAAGATGTTGGTGGAATTAAGCGGACCGCCACCGGTCATGATGTAAACCGGTTCGAAGTTGCGGAGCGTAAAGATCGCCGTGGTGATGGTGGCAAACACCAGCGTCGGGCGCAATCCCGGCAGCGTTACGTGCCAAAACCGACCGACTTCACCGGCTCCATCAAGCGTTGCCGCTTCGTAACGAGACTGAGGAATACTCTGCAAACCCGCCAGAAACACGACTAAATTGAAGCCAAGTTGCTTCCAGATTGCCAGCAAAATCAACACCGGCATTGCCCACGCCGTACTGTTCAGCCACGGAATGGGCTCGATATCCATCGCCAACAGGACTTCATTGACCGGGCCGCGATTTTGGAATAACCAGCGCCAGCCCAAACCAACCGCTACTAACGACGCGATCGACGGTAGAAAATAAGCCGTCCGCAACCAATCTCGCAAGGCAATCGCGCGATCGAGCAGGACTGCCAACATCAACGGTACGACCAAACTCGGGACTAAGGTAGCGATGGTAAAGTATGCCGTATTGCCCAAAACCTGCCAAAAATCCGGGTCGAGTATCAAGCGCGCATAATTCCGCAGCCCGACCCAGCGCGCCCCTTCCACGGTGAAGCTCCCGCTAGTAAACCCAAGTGCTCCCAGATACGCGATCGGCCAAAATACAAAGACGCCGAGCAGCACTAGGGCCGGCGCCAAAAAAATCCACGCCGCGATCGCCTCGCGATCCAGCAACGCTGCCGTCCGGTCGCCGAACTGCCTGCTCGCGTTTTTGTTCATGCCTAGCCTACCGTCTGCACTCGAGCGGTCGTTCTCCTACCGTCGCACTCCGAATGGCGCTCTCCCGATTGTAAAGAGCCCATCCGTCCACCGCACTTTCCCTGCAACTATCCAGCCCATGTCGTCAGATTCGCCGATCTCTCCCACTGTCACCACCCCGCCATTAGATCCACCCGTAAGGTTGGGCATCATGGCCTCGGGCACGGGCTCGAACTTCGTGGCGCTTTGCGATGCCGTAAGCGATCGCACCCTGTCTGCCGAGATCGCCGTTTTGATCTATAACAACCCTGGCGCGCTTGTCGCCGAACGCGCTAAAGAGCGCAACGTTCCTGCTGTCCTGCTCGACCATCGCCAGTACAAGCCGCGCGAGGAACTCGATCGCGCAATCGTTGCCGAGCTGCAGCGTCGCAACGTCGAATGGGTCGTTATGGCCGGCTGGATGCGGATCGTCACACCGTTGTTGATCGAGGCGTTTCGCGATCGTGCTCTCAACATCCACCCGAGTTTGCTCCCGAGTTTTAAAGGTGCCCATGCCGTGGAAAATGCTCTAGACGCGGGCGTCAAAATTACCGGCTGCACAGTTCATTACGTGCGGGAACAAGTCGACAGCGGTCCGATTGTCATGCAAGCAGCCGTGCCCGTTCTGCCCGACGACACCCGCGACACCCTCCACGCCCGCATTCAAGCCCAGGAATATCGGATTCTTCCCCAGGCGATCGCCTTAGCAGTTCACCGGTCCCGAAGCGGCAGCTAGGCGCGCTCTCATCAATCGAAACGCGGCACTAGTGGCCTGCCAGCCGTCCAACATCAACTCCGCTGGCGTTGTACCAGCACTGAATGGTTTCCTTCAAATCGGAACCTCGCGGTGGCGAAAATAGTGCCACAGCAATCTCACTGATAGCCTCAGCATTTCCTCCGATTTCGAATAGCAAAGGCTCTTGCGCTACAGCCTCGACAGGTAGTGCCTCAGCCTAGTGTTCTCTCCTGCCACCCGCGTCATGTACGTCTTGCTCTTTAATTGACTTACCGCGTCGAAGAACTTCTTGCAGACCCCGCAGCCATCATTCACCCACTAAAAGCAACCTCATCCCTATACTCTCGCCCCTAGCAGCTCAAACGACCCGCTGCTGCGATCGCCTACGGTAAAAGCCACAATTTCAGGTTTCTTGAGGTTTACGACAGTCCAGAGCCATTTTTCTTCTTGGTGCCCACAAACGTCTGCAGATTGTAGAGTTCTTCAATCGGGTGAAGTGATTGTCGGTTGACAGGTCCGGCTGGGTCGCTGCGCTCTGGCAAACCTAGTTGATGACCGTGTTATGGCAGACCCCTGTCAGCGCTCGATGGTGCAGTAGCCCTGTCATTCGGGATGACTCAGGTGCGTGTCCCCATCTAGAAAGATATTTCGCACTGGCGAGCAAAGACTCCTATTTGTGCGCTATTAGCAGGTGCGGGAAACTTAGAGGATGTTTGAAACGCCGAGTAGCGCGAAATTAGGCACTTTCCTCACGACGAGGTAACAGGGCTTTCGGGGGGTTTCTCCGGGTAGCTCAGGGAAGTCAGATACCAGGCTGGACCCTTTTTAAACAGCCTCTTAGCCTGTTTTCGAGCTCAAGCTGCTTCTGAGTTTTCTCCCAAGAAGGTGACATGCCCCCACCGCCAATTACAATGTCTTTTGATAGGAACTGGTTTAGCACGCGTAAGGGGAATGAAGTGGCAGGTGGGTGGCCCCGCCCCGGTTCAAGGAGAATCGTGTAGATCGCAGTTTATTCGTTCTTCTTCCCCGGGGGTAATGGCGTAGTCTGCGCTTAGGGAACGCAGATTTGCCTCCTCTTTGGAAGTTCGATCGACAGGGTCTAAAGTAGGTTGGTTCTTTTGGAGATACAGCTGCCGCTCCAATGCCACCTGGTATGCATTGAGGCGAATCTGATTCTCTAAGTGGCGCGGAAGATAGGGATCGAGAAGGTCGGGATCTCCAATAACTAATTCCTCCAAAATGAGATTGTGTTCGCTATCGGGGATATCTAGTTCTTTTCTCAGCCGATCGAGCATTTTGAGGCTGTTGGCAGTATTGACATAGCCTTCTGTAAGAGCCTCACGAACAACCCCTTTGTAGGCTTGGCGTTGTTTCTCCCGGGTAAAATCTGGCAACACCTTGGCTAATACATACACTTCGTCAGTACTAAGATCTGCTAAGTGTCGCCCCTCCAGGAACCGGGATGTGTTCAGCTTCAGTTTCTCCAATTGTTTGCTCAGACGACCGGCTAGCTTTTCTCGAGAGTAGAGGGCGGGATTGCGAACCCAACTTTGCCGCGCCCACAGGGTGCTGGCCATAGCAATAACACCATCAAACAGAATCTCTGCCCAGAGGGGAGTAAGGCGCAGCAAGGGACGGCCCGCAAACCAGAAAAAGAAATTGAATGCCACAAAGGTCGTCAGCACAAAAAACCGATGCTGCACTAAATCGGTGCCGATCTTGGGATTCCGTTGCAATTGGTGGGTCATTGCCCGAGTTGTTAGCCAGCGCCCGAGAAGGATTCCTGTCAAGGTAAACGCACCCAGTACCAGAGGCACCGCGAAGAGTTTGGGAATACCGACGGGCTGGCCGAATAAATACAGACCGGGTTTCATAAGAGATGCGATCTGGTTGGGTTCGTTGCTCCACACACCAGAAAAGTAGTAACCCCAGTTACCAGCGTAGAGGTAGTAGTAAACGAAGAAACCCACCATCAACCCTAAATAGCCGTAGCGAGTCAATGATTCCTGGGAAGAGCTGATGCCGTCCCAATAAGTGCGCTCGGAGTCGATGTCAAAGCAGGGGCTCTGGCAAGCAACACAAGCGCTTTGTTCTTTGCCCTCGGGGGTCACCGTCCGGCACATCGATTGAGTTATGCGGCTGTTGCTGGTGTGGGCTTTACTGCCGAGAAGTCCCCGTGGCTCGCTGAACACGGTTTGAACCGGTGCCATAGGGCAGAAATATTGACACCAGGATTTTCCGCCATAGAAATATCCCACTGCAATGGATGCAACAATCGTAAAAACCAGCCAACTACCCAGGACCAAGCGATCTGCATTGAAGAATAAGATGCGACCGCAGAGTCCAATAAACAAGTACGCGAACTGGATAAACTGGTAATTGCGCCCCAGCCAGGAATTAGACTTAACCCTAGCCAATTCAAACCTAATTGTCCCGGTCTTTTTGCTTCCCCGCCTAAGGTGACGCTGTTTTCCCAGGGCGCGCGGAATCTGTGACAAAAACGAAAGGGGGCAAATTTGTCGCCAGAGTTCGTGCCCGAAGATTAGCAAAACAAAGATGCCGGAGGGTACGATCGCCCCCCAAAACAACGTTGCCCCAAGGGGGTAAGGTTCTTGAACTATGCACTTTCCTTGGACTGTGACACAGTCTTCGGTTATCCGCAGTGGGCTCCAGAGATGGTCTGGGCTCGTGAGGGCAGCTGTCCAGGGATCGTAAAATAGAGAGGTAATTATTAATAGCCAGCCGACGGCCAAAATCCAGCGAATCCAATGCATTTGCCGCTCTGGTATTTGTGAAAACATGAGATGAGCCTCGTGATGATGAGAGCAACCCCAATTTTATTCGCTCACATAATAAATGGGGGATTGGGATTTCGACACTACAACCGACCAACAGAACATTCGAAAGCCCTGACGTGAAATTATTGGCGACATACTGGAGATAGTCCTCGACCATTGAGAGGCGTTTAAAAAGGGTTTGGCCAGGTATCAGAGTACTCTGAGCGCCCCGTAGACAATCCACCGGTAGAACCCAGGTATTAATAAGGGGTTTGCTAGGTGTCCATTAGGCCATCCAGTTCTTTCCATGCCCCAATGTCTTATCTGTCAAACTCTACGAGGATACACCTACGCAAAATCTGGCAGAGTTGATTTGCTCCTGTAATGAAAAACATGAGTAATCTTTATCACGCTTGCGATCCTTTTCGATGACTGTCGTGCGCACGCGCGCTGGTATTCTAAAGGAAATTTGCAAAGAAAGGATATTGGTTGGCGCCTACCCTCGTCCTCTATCCAGAGGGATAGCTGTTCAATGCCTGTGACTTTATAACGATCTTCCGATCTAGTTTGTGAAAGATCGCTTGCCCGTTTTCTTAGGTGTGATTTCATTCACCACTACAACTCATCATTTCATTTTTAGTACCACCAGAAAACAAAGCTTATACCAACTCTAAGAAGCGCTGCGACGGATGGAGAACGGAATCCTTTACTCCTCGGGATTGTTTACCTCATTTGTCGTATGCGTTTTGCAAATTGGTATTACTTTAAAAGAAGACAACGCCTTCTTCATGGTTGCCGATCTCTCATGACGATGTGTATTATGGTGCCCAGAAGAATGACTGCCTGTAAGTTTTTAGGCGAGTCTGCTTCGGCACATTACTTTTGTTAGGGAAACCAAAGGAGAGATTACGATGACCGATCGCCGTCAGGATGCTTATGCTGTAAGGGTGGAGGCTGCCGAGCTAGCCCGCAGCCGCATGTATCCGCCCCAAGAGGCAAACGGGGATGAAGAGCGCTTTGCTGACGCTCAATATTTCATGTCCTTTACAAAAGGTCTTCCCCACAACCCTAAAACGGGACTGCTACAAGACCCCAACGATTTTGTTGAATACCGTAGAGCTATCGATGATGGCTTCATCGATCCGTTCTCCGACGAAGAGAAGGTCCGTCACGGTGCGAAGTACGAAGTTGTAAGCAGCTCTACCGCATCACTTTTTGGTGTTGATGAGGGTTTGGTCGCGTTTGTTTTCGACCTAATTGCTGAAGCACAGCTAATCGTAGACGATCCCGACAGCAGTGCTACAGATAAACAGAACGCACAAGCTGAAATCGACCGGTTAAACCAGAACCTTGAGAATTTCCGGCAATGGGAAGCTCCGACGGCAGGAGTGGTTTTCGATTTACAAGGGCCGGACGCGCAAGCAGTGACCATGCCGCCAGCACCACCACTGCTGAATGTTAATGGCACGGAAATCAATCCCGAGCTGGTTTTTGAAATGGCCGAAGTTTATGAACTGGCCGTTCTGCGCGACATTCCCTTTAATGATTTTGAAGAGAAGTCTCTGAATAATCCAGAAGTTGTTGATGCGATCGCGCGCCTCAACAGTCTCGAATTTATTGATGAAGGCACGTTCAAAGTTGAGGGCAGCCGTCCGCGCAAAGTCAGTACCACGCGCAAAAATCCCAATCCTGGAGGCGAGATTGACAATCCTGCATTTGGCAAACTGGACTTGCAAACGGTCTTTCGCGGATCGTCTCCCGGTGTTGAGGTGGGACCGTATCTTTCCCAATTTTTGCTAATTGGCAATGCCGATCTCAATGGGTTTGGTAGGATTGCCAGCGGCAAGATCGGCTACGGTGCCATCCAAATCGATCAGCGCCTGCCGGTCGCGAAGCCCGGGCTGAACTACATGCTGACGATGGACGATTACGTGAAGGTTCAGCGTGGAATCCGACCTCCTCAGGAAATATACGTCAATGACGATGGCTTGAATGCCAACCCCGAACCGCTCACCCAACCGGCACGACGTTTCATCTCAACGCCGCGCGATTTGGCAACCTACGTTCACTACGATGCCCTTTACGAAGCATATCTCAATGCCTGCTTGATCTTGCTGGGAATGGAAACTCCCTTCGATCCGGCTTTCGATCACCTTTCCGGCGTTGGCGTGGCCGCCAGTAACCCGATAACCCGTCGCAATGCCAGTGGGTTTGCCCTTTACGGCGGTCCCCATATTCTAAATTTGGTCACCGAAGTCTCCACACGCGCCCTCAAAGCCGTTCGCTTCCAGAAATTCAGTAACCACATTCGCCTGCGCCCGGAAGCTTTAGCTGCTCGCCTCGAGGTGGTACGGCTGGCCACCTGTAACCCGATTCTGAAACAGAAACTACCGCAATCGCTATTCGACAACATCAGCACCTTCACCCAGAAGCTGGAGGATAATGGCACCCTAGCCGAAGTGTCCGCACTTCCTGGAAGCAACGGCAGCTTCTTTTTACCAATGGCTTTTCCGGAAGGCTCGCCAATGCACCCCGCCTACGGTGCCGGTCACGCGACGGTGGCAGGTGCCTGTGTCACCATTCTCAAGGCGTTCTTCGACACCAGTGCGGTGTTGGCGCAAGATGAGGAGGGGAAAGTTGCGTTCAAGCGTTTTAAAGCGGGCGACAAAGCAGCAATCTATCGCGCGCCACAACTAGCTCACCCAAAGGATGCTCCTAATGGGGATTTGCAGGAAGAGATTAAAGATCCCCAAGAAGATCCGTCTGCAACTTTCCTTACCCTCGAAGGCGAGTTGAACAAGCTAGCGGCGAATATTTCCATCGGTCGCAACATGGCTGGGGTTCACTATTTCAGCGACTACTACGACAGCCTGCGGATGGGAGAGGAAATCGCGATCGGCATCTTGGAAGAGCAGGTGCTTACTTACTCTACAGATCCCTTCGTTCTCTCCGTGCCCACATTCGACGGTCAAGTCAAGAGAATAGGTCGCCGCTAACCATGCCCCAACCTCGCCGACCAGCGCGGGTCCGGCCGCCCCTGCGGATGCGGTTGGCGGCCGCCTCCGGCCGCCGACACCAGCGCAATACCCCCGTGCCTTTCCAACGCCCCGCTCCACCGCGTAAAATTGCGCGGACTCGACCAATGACGGCACCAGTCGTCATGCAATCACCCCAATCTATCCCGCCTTCAAGGTCACTCAGCCCGCTGGAGAAGCTAGTGGCAGTTCTCGTTCGCGCGATCCGATCTTCGGCAAAATACTTGGAAATTATTCTGAGAATGTTGTGCAAAGCCTAAAGATCGTCCCCGAGCGATCGCCGATATCCCAACCTCAAGCCAGTGAGGAGTGATGAGCGACGAGCAACAGCATCTCCCGGATAGCAAGACTCAGAATGAAGTTCGGAATGTTATCGATGCAACCGCATATCAATTTCGCTTCAAGGATATTGCTCTTGGCGCTCAGATGCTGTTTGTTGCCTTTGGAGCCCTGGTGCTGGTGCCGATCCTCGCCGGACTGGATCCAAATGTCTCACTGTTCACCGCCGGACTGGGCACGATACTTTTCCAACTCGTGACGGGCGGCAAGGTGCCCGTATTCTTGGCTTCCTCGTTTGCATTTATTGCACCGATTCAGCTCGGCACGCAACAGTTTGGCGTTGCCGAAACGCTGTCCGGACTAGCGGCTGCCGGCCTGCTTTATCTTGCGTTAAGCCTGGCGATCTTCTTGCGCGGTCCCCAATTTCTGACCGAACTCCTGCCACCCATTGTTACCGGGCCGGTCATCATGGTCATTGGGTTGTCCCTATCCCCGATCGCAGTCGAGATGGCCTCTCAAACCGGCGACAGCTATAGCGAAGGTGCCGCACTCGGGGTTGCGGCTGCGTCGCTTTCTGCCACCATAATGACCGCGCTTTTGGGACGCGGACGGGTTCGGTTGGTATCTATTCTCATCGGCATTGCTGCCGGCTACCTTGTAGCGATGCCCCTGGGCATGGTCGACTTCTCTGAAATTTCAACAGCATCGTGGTTTGCCTGGCCGGATTTCACGCGACCGAAACTGCACTGGCCGTCCATCGCCTTTATCCTGCCCGTCGCGATTGCCCCCGCAATCGAACACTTCGGCGACATCCTCGCGATCGGAGCCGTCGCGAAAAAAGATTACCTTAACGATCCGGGCGTCCATCGCACCCTGCTCGGCGATGGACTGGCCACAACGCTCGCGGCCTGTCTCGGCGGACCGCCCAACACAACCTATTCCGAAGTGACGGCAGCGGTTGCCCTAACGCGCAGCTTCAATCCAGCCATCATGACCTGGGCGGCAATCGCCGCGATCGCGTTGGCTTTCTTCGGCAAACTCGGCGCGATTCTGCGCACCGTTCCCGTACCGGCCATGGGCGGTATTTTGGTCGTGCTCTTCGGAACGATCGTGGTCATAGGCATCGACAGCTTGGTCAGGGCCGGGGAAGACTTGACGCGACCGCGCAACCTATCGATCGTTGCCGTTATTCTAGTCTTCGGTGTTGGCGGTTTAACCCTCAAAACCGGAACCTTTGCTCTGGAGGGAATCGGTCTGTGCGGAGTTGCCGGCCTGTTGCTCAACTGGATCCTGCCACACCCTACAGACGACGAAAACTCATACGAGGCCTAAACCCGACGACTTCAGCTGCTTTGCCGGAGCAAGCTTTTCCCCGACGCGATCGCCGCTCAACTGCACCAGGATTGCTTCCAGTCACCGTTTAGCGCTAAAGTCGGCAGTACCCTATTGCACCGTCTCGGCGAGCGATCGCCGCCGCCGCGCCACATGTTAGACCTGACCGGAAAGAAAGCCCTCGTTACCGGCATTGCCAACAATCGCTCTATCGCTTGGGGCATCGCCCAGAAATTGCACGAGGCGGGAGCCGAACTCTGCATCACCTATCTTCCCGACGATCGCGGTCGCTTTGAGAAGAAAGTCGGCGACCTCGTTGCGCCCCTAAACCCAACGCTGTTCTTGCCCTGCAACGTCCAAGACGACGAGCAAATCGATGCCACCTTTGCTGCGATTGCCGATCGATGGGGCAGCTTTGATATCTTGATTCACTGCCTGGCATTTGCCAATAAAGACGAGCTGACCGGCGATTTCAGCGCCACCAGCCGCGACGGCTTCGCCACCGCCCTTGGTATCAGCGCCTACTCCTTGACCCGCCTTGCCCGCGCAGCCAAGCCCCTCATGACCGGTGGCGGCAGCATCGTGACCCTCACGTACCTCGGGAGCGTGCGCGTCATTCCCAATTACAACGTCATGGGCATTGCTAAGGCTGCCCTCGAAGCCAGCGTCCGCTACCTCGCCTCCGAACTCGGTCCCCAAGGTATCCGCGTCAACGCCATCTCTGCCGGCCCGATCCGCACCCTGGCATCGTCTGCCGTCGGCGGCATTCTGGACATGATCCGCCACGTTGAAGAGACCGCTCCACTGCGGCGGACCGTTACCCAAGATGAAGTTGGCGGGACTGCAGCATTTCTCTGCAGCGACCTTGCTAGCGGACTGACCGGTCAGGTTCTGTACGTGGATTCTGGATATCAAATCATGGGCATGTAGCGTTTAAGCCCTTCTTAAGTCAACAGCGCACGATTCGCATGTATTTATTACGCATGCGACTCTTTTCGTACGTAGAGCTTTGGTAAGGAATGTGGCAATACCTTCTGTCGGTTCGCTGCAGAGACAAATGCCGAGAGCGATGCCTGAGCCCGGTAAGGGCTGCCAGGACCCCCCCCGAGGTGGATTTTCGATCTGCTGTCGCTTCAGGCTCGGACTGTCCTCACTCGATCCTCAACTGCTGCAAGAAACTTCATGATTCCTCTTTTTACGAACGGTTGGGTTGCAGAACATTATGGGGTTTGACACGTCCTTGTGGTTCGCACAATGCAAGCAACCAATTGCAACAAAACTGAAAAATGCGGCGCGACCACGCAATTAGACTGAAATAGACTGCTTGTCAACCGCTCCGCAAGACAATCGATGCATTCGACCGCGGTGTCAAGCCGTCCAATGCAAAGCGGCAGGAGGATTCCAGCGATGGCGATTGCAACCGTCAATCCAGCAACGGGGCAAATCGTGCGAGCGTTCGAGCCGATGGCGGCAGATGGCATCGAGACCGCGCTCGCGCGGGCGGATGCAGCCTTTGATAAGTACCGCCACACAACGTTCGATCGACGCGCTGCATGGCTGCGCGCCGCTGCCGACCTCTTGGAGCGCGACCTAGATCGCTACGCCGCACTGATGACGCTCGAGATGGGCAAGCCTGTCAAGCAGGCGATCGCCGAAGTCCAGAAATGCGCGTTGGTCTGTCGTTACTACGCCGAGCGCGGAGCCGAGTTTCTAGCCGATGAGGCAATCTCCACCGCCGCAACCCACAGCTTTATAAGCTATCAACCGATCGGCGCAGTGCTGGCAGTCATGCCCTGGAACTTTCCGTTTTGGCAGGTGTTTCGTTTTGCCGCGCCGAACCTTATGGCCGGCAATGTCGGGTTGCTCAAACACGCCTCCAACGTGCCCCAGTGCGCGTTGGCGATTGCCGACATCCTCCGGGAAGCCGGCTTTCCCGAGGGTGCATTTCAAACACTTTTGGTTGGCGCGAGTCAAGTCGAAGCGATTCTCTCCGACCCGCGGGTTAAAGCGGCGACGTTAACCGGCAGCGAGCCAGCAGGGGCGAGTTTGGCCGCAGCAGCAGGTAAGCAGATCAAGAAAACCGTGCTCGAGCTCGGCGGCAGCGATCCGTTTGTGGTGTTGGCAAGTGCCAATTTGAAGGCCGCCGCAGCAAAGGGAACGACCGCGCGGATGCTCAATAGCGGTCAGTCCTGTATCGCTGCCAAGCGCTTTATCGTCGTTGAGCCCGTCGCCGACGAATTCCAGCAGCTGCTCGTGGAGCAGTTCGCGCGCTTGCAGGTCGGCGACCCAACACTGATGTCAACCGATGTCGGACCGCTGGCGACCGCGAGCATCATGGACGAGTTGGATGCCCAAGTCAGCGCGACGGTCGCGGCCGGCGCAACTATACTCATTGGCGGCAAGCCCGACGAGCACCCCGGCAACTACTATCCACCAACGATTCTGTGCGATATCCCGCCCGACACGCCAGCCGCGACCGAGGAATTCTTCGGACCCGTCGCATTGCTGCACCGGGTTCCCGACTTTGACGCCGCCATGAAACTTGCAAACGCGACTCCCTTAGGCTTGGGAGCCAGCGTGTGGACCGGAGACTACCGCGAACGCGAACGCGCGATCGCCGAGCTCGATGTCGGAGCGGTTTTCGTGAACGAGTTGGTCAAATCCGACCCGCGTCTTCCCTTTGGCGGCACCAAACGGTCTGGCTACGGGCGCGAATTGTCCCGCGAGGGCATCCGCGAATTTGTCAACCTCAAGACCATATGGATTGCTTGAGTACCCTAACGGCACTATGAGCCGGTATCTCTTTACCGGACTCTTTAAGAGCAACCTTGGACGGCAAACGTATGGCGAGTCTCGGTTTTCACGTCAGCCAAAGTACTTTCGATTTCGCGTGCCCGCTCGGAAGTTGGGGCGCGGTCTTGCAAGTCCTGCAGGCTCTTGCAGCCAGCCGGCAGCTTTTGCAGACTCGACAGCGCGTGCAGGCGAACGGATTTCTCATCGCAGACGGCCAGCTCGCAGAGCGGCGCGGTCGCCTGCTCCAAATAGGTGTTACCTAATGCCACAGCTAATGCTTTCTGCAGCGACGCCGATGGCAGCGTAGCGGATGCGGATAGCTGCCGGGCAAAGGCCACGAGCACCTCGGCAGCGCGCGCGCTACTCTCGGGAGCCCGCCATCGTCCGAGTGCGATGACAATCTCTTCTACAACCGTTTTTTCTGTCGGTGATTCCTGCTCCGCGGGACCGACCGGTGCAGCTAGTTCTGCAGCAAAAATTTCCAGCGCCCGTGCTGTCTGCGCCCAACTCAGCGACTGCACTACCACTATCCGCAACTCGCAGGGCGTTCGCTGCGAGCGCAGCAACCGTGCCAGCTCGGCAACTGCCGCATCGTTGCCAATGCGTCCCAAGGCGATCGCGGCTTGGTGGCAGACCGTATGGTCGAGGTCGTATAGCAGTGGCTGTAGACGAGCAACTAAATCCCACTCCTCCGGGTCGGCCACAAAGCTCAGCCCGGAAATTGCTTCGCGTCGGACGCGGGGGTCGAGGTCCTGCAGTGCAGAAATTGCTACCGGCGGGACGCGCGGGTCGTGGAAGCTGCACAATGCCTCGACGGCCGTCGCACGGATGATCGGCAGCGAGTCGTCGGCCGCACTCAACAGCGGCGAGATCGTTGCCGGACGACGAATCCACGCCAGTGCCTGAGCAGCCAGTAGCCGCATGCGATCGTCCGGTGCGGCTAGCAACTCGGCCAGGGCAGACACTGCCGAATCGCCAAATTCGGAGAGCGTGCGCGCTGCCGTAATGGCTAATTCTTCATCCTCAGTCGCGATCGCCAACTCCACTAATGCTAAAACCACGCGCGGGTCGTCAAAGCCGGCCAAGATCCTTACGGCGTACCATCGCAGCTCCAGTTCCGCATCTTCGTCTTCGACGAATTCCAGTAAGGGCGCGATCGCGGCATCTCCAAACTTCGCAAACACTTTTGCCACGTCCCACCGTAGTTGAAAGTCTCCTGCTTGCAGAACCTGCAGTGCGAGATCTAGAGCACGCGATCGCTCCGCTATAGTTGGCACGATGCCCTGACGCCAATCGCCTGCCCGAGCAAAGGGGCTGTCACAATCCCACGGCAGCGCTTGCAGGTACTGTCCGACAGCTACCCAATCCTGCCGTTCGCCAGCCGCCGCCGCTTTTTTGAGGAGATTTGACATCGTCGCTCTTTTGCAATTTTCTGCACCGACTGCTCGCGACATCCGAGTATTAATTCGCATCGGTTTTCCTACTCTAATCGCTTTCCTCAACCCATCGCGATCCCTGAACCGGTGACCGTCTCCCCCACAATGTTGCACGTGCAATTCCTGCATGCAAATGCCTCATAGCACTCAGAAAAATGTATTCAAATTGACCAAGATCGGAGAACCGTGCGCCCAGAATGCGGTCGGCGGCCGACCCGATTTGCCTTTTCGGCCGAAACGCGAGACATCATCATCACCTGGGAGCTGAAGGCTCTCGGGTGTTTATCCCGACGTCCACTGAGTGATGGTCTTGCCGACAACCAATGTGCCGCTCGCGTTAGCAAGCGTTGCTGCTGGAGTTTGCAGTCAAAAAGCGAATCGCCTGCAGTGTTGGGCGGACTCCATAACCGACTTTATTGGCATGCAGGTGTTTCTATTTCCGGCGAATAGTGGTAACCTTGGCAATCTAGTACATTTAAACTGAACTCAACGCGTCTTTTGCCTGAGGCAAGCGCGCTTGGATCGCAATTGGGTTGCACTAATGCCTGCTATTCGCATCTTGCACCTTTCCGATACCCATATGGGCAGCGGTCTCGTGCGCGGGCACACCGACCCAGAAACCGGCATCAACACGCGTTTGCAGGATTTCATCACTACCCTTGGCCGTTGCATCGATCGCGCCCTTGCCGAACCAGTTGACCTAGTGCTGTTCGGGGGCGATGCCTTCCCGGATGCCACGCCACCACCCTTCGTGCAAGAAGCATTTGCCGCTCAGTTTTGTCGCCTGGCGATCGCGGGCATTCCCACCGTGCTGCTCGTTGGCAACCACGACCAACATTCCCAGGGTAAAGGCGGGGCGAGTCTCTCAATTTATCGCACGCTCGGCGTTCCCGGTTTCATCGTTGGGGATACTCTAACCACCCACCGTATCGCCACTCGCAATGGCGACATTCAGGTGGTAACCCTCCCATGGCTGACGCGCTCGACCTTGTTGACGCGCACGGAAACCGAAGGGTTAGCGCTTTCTGAGATTCATGCTCTGCTGATCGAACGCTTGCAGCCCGCGCTCGAAGGTGAAATCCGTCGTCTTGACCCCACCGTGCCGACCGTGCTGCTCGCGCATTTGATGGCCGATCGCGCCGAGCTGGGAGCCGAGCGCTACCTGGCTGTCGGCAAAGGCTTCACGGTTCCGCTGTCGCTGCTCGCCCGCCCCGAGTTCGAATACGTTGCCCTCGGGCACGTTCACCGCCACCAAAACCTTAACCCCGCCGACAATCCACCCGTGGTGTATCCCGGCAGCATCGAGCGCGTAGATTTCAGCGAAGAACGAGAAGACAAAGGCTTCGTATTGATCGATGTGGAGCGCGGTCGCACGCGTTGGGAATTTTGCACGTTGCCCGTACGCACGTTTCGCACGATCGAAGTCGACACCGCCGAGAGCTCGGACCCGCAAAGCGATATCCTCAAGGCGATCGCCGCTTGCGACATCGCAGACACGATCGTGCGGTTGATCTACAAATTACGCGCCGATCGGCTTGACACGATCGACACCAACGCACTCCAGCAGGCTCTTTCCACTGCCCACAGCTACACTATTCGTCCGGAGCTAGTCAGCCAACTCGCCCGCCCTCGCCTTCCAGAGCTAGGCGACCGCCGCCGTCTGACGCCCCTCGACGCCTTGCAAGTCTACCTTACCGGTCGCGATGACTTAAGAGATATTGCTGACGAGATGCTCGACGCCACTCGCCGCCTGCTGGACGGAGATAGCGATACCGTCTCGGTGGATGCCATTAAATTCGTGCCCGACAGCATGGACGGTCGCACGCAACTGCGCTTGCTCTGAGCAAGCCGCACGTGACTCGTCCGCTCGCGGCGCGAATGACTTAAAAAAAACCTCGGCGCGATCGCGATCTGCACCGAGGATTGTTACAGCTAAGACTGAGCTATGTGAGGAAGATTCGGTTTATCTATAACATTTAGGTTATAGAAGTCGTCGCGCGATCGCAGCCGAGAAGCTACCGAACTTCCGCGCGGCGAGATCGCATGACGCCACCTAAGTACATTTAGCTTTTATACGGGAAGCCCAGCGCTCTATCCGCTAGGGTGAGCGTCGGGATGAGAGTCGCGGGTGCTGACGGGGCTCGATGCCCCAGAAGCACCCATCTCCGGGGTGTCCTGCTGCTCAATATACCGCCTCAACACAGACACGGTTACCCCGCCACAACTGGCGACAAAGTACGACTCATTCCAAAGAACCGACTGCCAATAGAACCGATCTACTCGCTCTGCAAACTCGGTCC
>NZ_ASSJ01000053.1 GCF_000473895.1 Rubidibacter lacunae KORDI 51-2
CTATCGATGCAGTTCGCGATGTCATTTTGACGGGGGCTGGAGCAGATGACATCGACACCGCTCTGGCTTCTTCCACCGTTGCTGGGGGAAATATCATTCTCTCCGGTAGCGGTGATGACGCCATTGCCATCGGTCGCCGCGACCGGGTCTTCGCCGGTCGCGGCGACGACATAATCACCGCCTTTGAGAGCCAAGGAGGTAATCGCGCCTCAGGTGGTGCTGGACGTGACACCTTTTTTACGGGCGATACCAATGGCTTGGGCGACCGTTTCCTAGGCGGCACCGGCGAAGATACGTTCTTCGTCGGTGCGGGCGGTGGTAATTTGTTTTCTGGCGGGGCTGATGCGGACACCTTCGTTGTCGTCACCGGTGACAACCCGGGGTCGGCCAACACTATCAGCGACTTTACGAGTGGTGAAGACGTGCTCGAAATTGCGGCATCGGCGTTGGGTGCAGGCGACTTGGACCTTACTGATGGCAGCAACGTGATTTTGGGTGGAGATACAATTGCCGTTCTGATCGGAGTATTGGCAGCCGATCTGACCGTCGGGAGTGATATTGTCTTCGTCTAAGCCGCCATATTGACCCGATCCAATCCCTGGAGCAAGTGCTCGAGGCATGTATAATTCGAGATGCTTCGAGCACTGTCCCGGTTGATAGGTATAAGCAGAAAGCCTTTCAATTTAAAGGTTTAAATGGTTTAGATAAAGCGTTGCTGCCTCCACGTCCAGAGCAACCAGGGGGTTCATAAAGAATTCTCCCCCTGCCATGATGGCACCCTGCGACAACGCGCTCGCTGACGCATCTGAAATCGAAAGTTCGGCGAAGGGACGAATACGTTCATAGTCCTGTTGCGTAATTCTTTCATACATGAAGCAAAGGTTTTGCACCGCCGCATTGAGGGCTCGGCGATCGCGCTACCGGTAGAGCGAACAGAAATTTTTCACAAACCCTATAGAAGAATTGAAGAAACATAGGTCAATTTCATACCCTGCCTGCTGTGGAGCCATTCTTTGATTCTCGCTGATGCCACCAGAGCAGTAGCGAGGAAGAGCAGGGAATCCCTTGACAAAGGGGCTTGGGAGCTTCTTAAGGTATAGCTGCTTTTGTCCTTCAGACCCATCCGAACTCAAGCTTATTGCAAAGTCACTGAAGCATGTGTGCCCTCGTAATGTTCGCTGCAGAATCATTGGGTAGCGCAACAATCGCCTCCGTGCATACCGAACTGCTGGCATGAATGCTGTTGGGATCGCTCGGTGACAGAAGTCGAGTGGTTTCAAAGGCTATGCCAACCGAAGGGAGCGTCCGAACAGTCTCCAGTCCGAAAGTCGAGTCTAAATACAACGTCCTTTAAGCATTGAAATGCTCGATGCAGTTCCGCAAAGGTTGAGTATTGTATCGGTTGTGGATTGCCGGGCGGGCAAGCAACCGCATTGAAACCATTCGGAAACAAATTGACGATATTGCTGAAGCTTTTGCAGGTGTGTTTCTTAAGGTCAATTAATTAAGCTAATTAAGCGAGTAAATTGGGTCAGCTCGCGATTGTTCCAAGCAAACAAGCTCGTTCTAAATTAGCTCCATCGAGATCTGCCCCATCGAGATCCGCACAAAGCAGATTGGCTCCCGCCATGTTCGCACCGGTCAGGTTTGCCCCCCGCAGGTCGGCTTCCTCGAAATTGGCCGCATCCAGACCTGCTCCTTGAAGGTTGGCTTGGTAAAGGTTTGCGCCCTTGAGGTTTGCTCCATTCAGATTGGCACCGCGCAAGTCCGCACCGCGCAAATCCACTCCCTGCAAGTTGACGCTGTTGAGGTTGGCCCCATTCAAAAACGCTCCTGCCAGCGACACCTGAAACAAGCGCGCGCCCATCAAGCTCGCACCCCGTAGGTTGCTTCCGCGCAGGTCTGCACCCCTGAGATCTGCCTGCAGCAGGCTCGCCCCTAGCAAGCTCGCTCGCAAGTCAGCAGCCATGAGCTGTGCGCCCAGCAAATTGGCCCCGTCCAGCCGCGCGCCCTTGAGATTGGCGTTAGCGAGATTAACGCCGACCAGCGACGCACCGGCTAGATTGGCCCGCTCCAACTGCGCCCCCGTCAGATTTTCGTCCTCAAGATCGGCTCCTGGCAGCTGCTTGCACTGTCCGGCGCGCACTGCATCTATATCAATTCCCATCGCCGCGATCGCCGTCCTTTCCTGCAATTGTTCTCTTACCATCGCATTTCACCACCGCATCGCTAATGTACTGTGCTCTCAACTGCTGCAGCGGTCGTCCGCCCGTCAAGCAGCCACATGCCAGCCGCGATTTTCGGCTGCGGTGCGTGCAAACTCATCCCCTGCTGCATGCCGAGCACTAAAACTTCCAGTGCCTCGACCAGTTTTGGATCGAACTGCGTGTTGGCTTGCTCCTTGCACTCTGCCAACACGTGTGCCAATACTCGTTGGCGATCGGACGGGTCGCCATTCGCCTGCATCCGCAGTTCATTAACGCGGTGCTGGAAAAATGCAGCGACTTTCAACACCCGCGACTCCAGTGGAATTGCATCGTAGCCGAGTCCGCCGGGTCCGCCGCCGCCGTCCCAACACTCGGTTTGATGGGTAACGATGCGCGCGATCGCGCCCATAGGCGGCATCGCGCGCAGGGACTGCACGCTCGGGACCAAATCGCAGTGGGGTGCTGGTGTATGCTCGGGCACGGTCCGCTGCACGGCGGCAATCCCCAACCCCGTCGGTGCGAGGCGGTGGAGTAAGCTTGCCAGTCGCAGGCGCGTCTGCTGCCATGCCGGCACATCCAGAAGTTGTGCCATGGCTTCAGCCAAGGTCGCAACCTCCGCCGCCGCATTTGGGTTGTTCGCGTCCGCCGCATCGATGAGCTGAGCCATCCGCAAGAATGCTTGCATCTCGTTGGAAACTAAGTTTTCGTCGAGCTTCTGCAGTTGCGGCAAATAGGAATCGCGCGCGTCCTCGCGGAGGCGGGTGCTGGTTGCGTCTTGGTTTTGGCGGAGATATTCGACCACTTGCGACACCACCACGCCGGCGTCCTCGCGCTCTCGACCCAAATCCGTAGCGATCGCCGCCCGCTCGCGCTGCAGCAACGCGGATAAGTCGGTGTCGTATTGGGCAACGTGCGCGATCGCCAAATCTACGGTCTCCAATACCAAGTCAGGCTCGAACGTCCAGAACCCGTAAAACTTGCGCTCTAGATCGGCATCCGGTCGTCCGGTCTCTCCGTAGTCGGCATCGGACAGTTCCTGACACAGAACCATGGCCGTGTATGTCGGTGCGAGGATGACCAAGTGCCACTCCTGGGCAACGGGATCGCTCGGCTTGAGGTCGAGCAAGTGGACGTTATCCCGCTGTCCGGTTGGATGCTCGCGAAACCCTGCATTGGGTGCTGCCATGATTGCAATCTGCCGCGATCGCTCGGCAATCTTGCCGTAGCGATCGGCTTCTTGTAGGTACCACTTCCCCTGCTGAAACGCCGAGATGACTAGCGGTTGGCTCCGTGCGTCCAGAATGAAATCCTCCAATGCATGGCAGAGCGACACCAGGGTGTTTTTGTAGTACACGCCAAGGTTGAGCGGGCGAGGGCCGCCGCGATGGGCGGACTCGAGCTTTTGGAGGATAGAGCCTTCAATCATGGCAGGTGGCAACGAACGGAGTTGTTAAACAGCAGCAAGATTGTGAGAGGCAGACGCAATCGGGGCGGCTAACGCTTCTTCAAGGTCGGCACGGCCGAGATCGGCTTCAAGTAGCCGCAGCACCTCGCGCCCGAAGTCGTTGGGAGCGCGTTCCCACGCCCGCAAGCAAACCTCGCCGAAATACGAACCCAATGGTTCCGGATTCCACAGCAGCTTTTTAGCCGTCCAGGGCATCAAGCTCATAGGGTCGTAGCCGGACTTTAGGATTCCGCGCTCCAGCGCGTAGTCCTCTAGGTGCGTGTGCGGTTGCAGTCCGATAAAGAAAATAGCGGGTTCCACCTTCTCCTCGCCAAAGATGGACTCCAGCGCGCGGTGATAGGCGATCGTTTGGCGGATTGTGTCCGGCCGTTCGTCGAGGACGTTAAAAGAGTAGTTTACCGACACGAGGTGCTTGTAGCCAGCGGCGCAGAGATCGCGGCAGTTTTGCAATACGTTGCGCAGATTGTAACCCATGCGCATTTTGCGAACGAGTTCCTGGGAACCGCTACTGATACCAATTTCGAAGTAGTCCATCCCGGTCGCAACCATCAACTCGCAAATCTTCGGGGTAAGGTTATCGGCACGGATGTAGGCTGCCCAGTGAATGTCGGTCATGCCGGAGTTTGCAATCTTCTGGAGCAACTCCACGACATCGTCGGCAAACTTCTTGGCGGGAATGAACTGCGCATCCGTGAACCAGAACTTACGGATACCGCACTCGTAGAGCTGGCGCATCTCGGCAACCACCTCGTCGGCGGGATTGATGCGAACCTGCTTGCCCTCGATAACGGTATAGATGCAGTAGTAGCAGTTGTGCGGACAGCCACGCTTGGTCTGGACGCCAATGTAAAAGTCGTTCTCCTGCAGGTAATATCTGAACTCCGGCCACATAAGTGCGATGTAGCCGTAGTCGCAAGCCGTCTTCTCGACGGGCGTTGGCGGCTCGTGGATCAGCCCATGGCGTGGATTTGTCTCGCCAACTACGTAGCAGCGCTGGTTGGAAAAGTCTTGTCCGCGCAACATCCGCTCCAAAAGAACTTCACCCTCGCCGACTGAGACAACGGTACCGTGCGGTAACTTGCCAGCCAGCTGTTCGTAAAACACGCTCACTGCCCCGCCACCGACAACGATGCGCGCATCTGGTACGAAGCGTCTCGCCCGCTGCAAGCCGCGCTCGATCAACCCGAGGTTGCGCCACAGCTCGGCATAGTAAGCTACTGTCACGCGCAAGCCGCCGAGAGCCCCACGCAGGCGCCGAAACGGGTTCTTCGCATAATAAAACTCAAAGGCGTACTGCAACGGGTTACCACCGCGCCCACCAACCGGCGCATAAATTTGAATGTCGCGCCACGAAAAGACTAAGAGCGTGGGGCGGTATGCATCAATGCAGGCATCGAGCGAGCGCCCGAAGTCAAGTGGTGCAATAGTTCCCATATCAAAAATGCGCTGTTCGACTTGCGGCAACAATTTATGAACGCCGTCGGCCAAGTAGACGATTCCGATTGGAAATATCGGGTTGCACGGCAGGCGAACATACAAAACTCTTTGGGGCATGGTCTCTGGCACTCACAGAAGAGGAATATATCTATTACGATCGGGGAATCCTTAAGAATTAATTAAGAATTTAAGTTTACTCATGGAGATTTTGATTGATAATTACACCGATTCAACCTAAGCAAGGATGCAGAGTCTGCACGACAGAAAACTGCGGATTGAATTGCAGTTTTCCATGAGTCGATCTTAAGACTATGAACTAAACTTCACATAACTTAACTTTAGCTGGATCCCTAGCATCTGACAATTTCCTGCAGCGGGTTTGGGGCAACGATCGGGGTTGAGTGCGGCTGGCTAAATAAGCCCGAGCTCGAGCGAGTGCTCGCTATCCTCTGCTTAGGTGCTGGCAATCGCCGGGGGTGCCCAGTCTCCCCGCGGGGATCGCCGGGATCGCCTAAGGTGGCGGATCTGATGACAGGGTTGCCGGGGAGTAAAAGATTTGTAGTGGGATTGACAGCTACCCAGGATCGGGAAGTGTTAGCTTGGATAGCGTAACGATAAGTAAATCTTACTGGTGCCCAGTTGTCATGGCTCAGCTCTTAGACTCCGTTCCAAGCAACACCCCAGAGCCGATTTTTTGCTGCTACGTTAATGCAACTAGCAGTATGCAGGTTGCTCGAGTTGCAAATGTCCCGAACTGGTACTTCGAGCGCGTTGTCTTTCCTGGACAACGTTTGGTCTTCGAGGCATTGCCGGACGCGCTGCTCGAGATTCATTCGAGCATGATGGCTAGTGCGATTCTCTCCGACACGATCCCTTGCAATCGCTTGCGAGTGGATGCCGACGGCGGTACCGTAACCCCAGCATATGACTCGGCGCCGGCAGAGTCCAAAATTCCAGCCGCTGCAGCTGTAGATGTCTAATGCATCCCATTCGATAAAAAAATATGATATTTAGCTGTCATTGCTGGGCGATGGCAGCTTTTTCAGCAACACCTGCGGGTTGCGGCCAGGCCGACTGATGGAGCAGCTGCACGATGTGCGTTTTCGCAGTAGTGCACGATCGATGCGATCGCTACGTACATTTCCTGTTTCCGTCACAGCTAAGAAGCCGCGCAATTGATGGACTCTTTCCTTGCTCGGTAGCACCCATGTCGAAGGACCGGAAAGTAAGCGCGTTGCAGATCGCTTTGCCAAAGCTTTCCTCAATCGTCTGACGACGGAGATGTTTTTTGCGGTCGTGCGCCTTAAACTTCACGAAATCCAGCTAAAACCCGGCAGGCGATCGTTTTAATATCTATGGGCAAAGTAAAGCTCGTTGGTTGCGAAAGCAGGCTTGGTATCTCCAGCCACGAAAGGCTGTAAGGCAAGTGAGAGGCGGGTCGAACTCGTTCCTATCCGCAGATGCTGCGCCAGCTGGTGCCTTTCCATCTAAACGATTAAATGTCGGCCTTGCTTTAAAACGCTCTCGAGATCGACGGTCTCGCCGATGATGACATCGCCCGGCACCCATTTCTAAAGCGTCTCGGACCTGGCGTACTCAACAACGCGATCGCACTGACAGATATGCGGGATCCTCTTGACGCTAAAACTTTCCGCCGTCATAGCTCGAGCGAATTGCTGCTCGCTCGGGGATTTATTACTGTTTTGGCAATTACTTGCGCGGTGAGGTGCCGTTCGCTGCTGGTATTGACCCGCTGGGCGGTCGCTCGACTGTCCCCTGGACTAGTTACTGAGACTGTCAGCCCCCGCGAGCTAGCTTCGGCGGCATTCCTATCGCCACTGCGTCATCCCTATCGACCTCGAACGCACGGCGGGAATGCGCTCCAAAAGCTATAGTTCCAAGGGATACAGAAAGTAGCATGAGCCTATAGACACCGCTGCGCGTGGGCTTGCTAATGCACAAGCCCGCCGTTCCATTGCGTCTATGCCTCACTACTCGTTGCTATACAATCACCAGGAGTACCTCCTTAAGTTTTTCAGCGGTCGTACCTACCGTGCTTCCAGTGCGGCAGCAAATCGTTAAGCACTAGGGTGGTCGGCGTTATTAGTTTGTCCGACGTAACACCCCGCACCCTAGCGTTCGTTAATGGGGCAGATGGTGTTCGAGTGCCGTCGACCTTGCACAACCCAGCAACTTCATTGCTGGTTAATCGCTGGCGCGATCGCTTCCCCAAACGGCTTGCAACTTCCGGACGAACTGATAGATTTCGGGTAGCTTCTTGTGGATAGCAGCTGCCTGCAGGTGCAATTGGTGCGAAATTGCCGGATAGCCCGACACTGTTGCCCCCGCTACAACGGATTTTTGTACGCCCGACTTCGCCGTCACGATCGCGCCGTCGCCGACTTCAATCTGGTTACTGATCCCGACTTGCCCTGCCAGCAACACGCCGTTGCCAACGCGGACGCCACCTGCCAACCCAGTTTGCCCCGCGATCGCGCAGTTGGCTCCGATGTGGCAGCCGTGACCGATTTGAACGAGGTTGTCGATTTTCGTGTTTTGGCCGATACGCGTCTCGCCGACTGCCGGGCGGTCGATCGCGCTGTTGCTGCCGACTTCCACGCCGGTCTCGAGGACAACGCGCCCGGATTGCTCCATCTTGATCCAACCCTTAGCGCTGGGCACGAATCCGAACCCTTCCCCACCGATGGCAGCACCGCTGTGGATGATGCAGTCATCGCCAATCCACGTGCGTTCGTTGATGGTGCAGTTGGCGTGGAGGGTGACGCGATCGCCGATCGTGACGTCGGGATAGATCGTGACGTTGGGATGCACGCAGGTGCGATCGCCGAGCACCGTGCGAGCGCCGAGGACAGCATGGGCGCCGATCGAGACGTCCGCTCCGAGCTTCACCGTTGGGTCGATAACGGCAGTCGGGTGTATGCCAGGAGCGGGTCGATAAGGTTGGTAAAACAGCGAGATCGCCTGTGCAAAGGTCAGGCGCGGATTGTGGCAAGCAACCCAGGCAATAGCGCGGGCCGAGGCGCGTGCTTGCATTCGCGCGTCGTCCGGCAAAATCAGCGCGCTTGCTGGGGTGCGCTCGATCCAGTCGGCATACTTACTACTTTCGACATAGCTGAGCGTGTCCGGTGCAGCAGTCCGAATGTCGGCAACGCCTGAAATCTCGGGGTTGCTGCTGAGATCGGTTGCGAGGCAGTTGTCGGCAGTGAATTGCGCGATCGCGTCACTAAACTTCATAGCGGTTCGGAGGCAAATTGGGGGCGCGTGCCCGGTCCTTACCGGTTTCTCAGGGAAATGTCAGAGGTTCATCGTACTCCCTTCAACCAGTATGGCGACTCTAAAACCGATCCCTATCAAGATGTTGTTCCCTTACGATTTGTTGAGAACTTTCAGAGGCTTAGCGAAAGAGCAGTTGCGTTGCCCTGTGGACCGCCCGCGGATCGTTGAATAAGGCCGCTTGCCTCGCGGATCGACTCATATCAAATCCAGGTAATCAATCTCAATTATTAGTTCCTCAAAATAATTAAACTTCTCCCCGCCCGATTATGCAGAACTTGCAACACTCTGGTTGGGATGATGTTCCTCAGAGTTTGGTATCATCCTGTTCCCCATAGCGCCCCATGCGAGACGACATCGTCCTTGTATGCGGGCGCTTTCTTTAATGTTGTTTCGCGGTGGATAGTTGGCTCTGCCTGGTGCACGGTTTCGGACGTTTTGCCCGGGTGATGTGCACATAAATGCTCGGCCAGCAACACTATTGGGTTCCAAAGCGTTGGGGACTGTATCGGACCAAGTCTGGGAGGCTGCTCTCCGGACCTCACTCCTCGTCGCGCAACACATCACAGTTTTGGCATATGGGTCGCGCGCTTGCTGGTGAGTATGACATCAAGCCGGGCTGCGCGCGCTGCTCTCGAGCTGCTTGGCACTGACCCGAATGATGTGCGCAGGTAACTTGGTTCTATCGATGCCAAAAGTTCCAATATTCCAGGGCTTGCCCTATTCGGTGCGCCAACAAATCCAGTCTCCTGCCACTTCTGCCCAAGCGCGTCCGTAGTTGGTGGCCATCGTGGACGAGCGCGTGCGTTGGGGAGCATTAATGGCGCTGACGACGGCATCGATTTGTGCAAAGGTCGGGGCCCGAGCCAGTTCTGTCTGCAGCCACTGCCGCACGACGCGTCGCTGCAATGCCAGCGGTTCTCCCCGCAGGCGCGATCGCCGCAACCCTTCTGGCGCGATCGCCGCGTTCGCGATGTCTGCAGCTTGTGCTTCGAGATAATCCACATCCGCCCGCAGAACTTCCGCTGTCTGTGCCAAGACCGACTCCACTTGAGGGTTGAAGTGCTCGCTGAGATATGGCAGCAGTTCGTGTCGGATACGGGCGCGCGCGAACCGTAACTCGCGATTGGTAGCATCTTCCCAGACGGGCAGTTGGAACTCCTGGCAAAAAGCTTTGATTTCCGTTCGCGTTGCGGTTAACAGCGGTCGCACTAATCGCACGTTCGGGACTAGCGGGCGCTGCCACACCAACGCCTGTAGCCCGTCTGCTCCTGCCCCGCGCATGAAGTTATACAGCAGCGTTTCAGCCCGATCGCTAGCCGTGTGCCCTGTTGCAAGCGCTGCGAAGCCGCGTTCTCGTGCGAGATCGCCCAAAACGCGGTAACGCCACGCTCGCGCTGCTGCCTCGGTTTCCTCAACGCGATCGGCAACTATTAGCCAAAAGGGCAGCCCGAATTCCCGCGCCACGCGCTCGACATGTGTGGCAATGCCGGGGTCGGTAGGCCAGCGGTGGTCGCAATGGGCGATTGCCAGCGTCCAGTTCCACTTGGGCTGCAAGTCCCGGCAGAGCTTCAGCAAGCAGATTGAATCTTGTCCGCCGGATACTGCCAGCAACACCCGAGCGCCGCGAACAAGCAACTGTCGTCGGCGTAATTCCTGATGCACGCGCGCGTGCAGCGGCGTCCAGTCCCGCGACTCATCCCTCACGACCGTCCGCTCAGGTGGTACCCAGATCCTTCCACGTGCCTTCCAGAGAATCCTCGTCGAGATCGACACCGACGGCTATGGTTGCAGGATTATCAGAGGCTAACACGCGATCTAGATCGCCCGGGTCTTCGTTTGCAAAGTTAGTGGGGAATTCAGGAGTGGCAGCAGTTTCGACCGCAGATCCCGACTTATCAGCTCGTTCGAAGCGGCTGAACACGTCGGCCAGACTCAGCTCGGTCTCGGTGTCACGATCGTCGCTTGCGTTGGAATCACTTGTGTTGATGTTGGATGCGTTGGGGTCGGGTACTGGAGTTGCAGGCATCGGCCATCTGCCGAAGACTTCGCTCAGTTCGGTCGTTAAGGTCTGGGCCTCGCTTGCATCGCCACCTGCGAAAGCATCGGCCTCATAGCCGGCAAAACTGTTATCCAAGCCGGGGTTGCTGGAGTCCTCGCTGAAGGGAAATGGATCGACACTTGGCTCCACCTCGGTGTCCGCGTCATCCAATCCCGGAATGGTCTCGGGTAGCTGTCCCCAGGCCGGATAGGTGCTGGTTGCCATCCTTGATGCGGATAGGCCGTCGTCAAAGTCTCGAACTAACTCCAGGTTGAATCCCGTTTCGGACATCCCGGGTCCCTCTGCGTCGGTAACTAGATCCGGAATACCACCAAACGATTGTCCCCAAGCAACATCGCTTGGCTGAGGCGAGATTAACGCTGCAGCCTCACCATCAACATCAAGCACGGCTTGCTCGTCGCAGGTCCGGGCAGCGATCGCGTCGAAGGTCTCACTGAAGGTCACACTAGCCGTCGCAACGCCAGCGCCGTAGCTCAGGTGCACGTGCAGCCGGCCGGATTCCCAAGCATCTGCCCCAACGCGCAGCACAGCCCCGTCAACGCCATCGGCATCGAACCACGCGGCAATCGCGCCCAGTCCGCCGTCGAGCAGGCGACGCTGCAGGATGCTTGCCAATTCGCCAACGCGGAAGGTCCGACAGTCGCCAATACCCGGCACGCTCCCAGCTAGTGAAAAGACATCCACAGCAGCGAGAACGTCATGGCTATCGGCCGGCGGGGTTGCGTTCCTAGCAGCACTCATGACAGATAACTCCAGCGTTCGAGCGGACTCTAATCTAGTACTCGAATCGTGTGGCTGCGATCGCTGAGGATCGAATCCAAAATCGATCCGGTGTCTCGGAATCGGGAGCTGGCTATCGCGCGAAAGCCGAGAGACAGCTAGTGGTTGGAAGGGCGCGCCAGCAAGCGAAGACCTCAGAGAAACCAGCCGTATGAATGCAGGCCACTTCCGAGAAGATTAACCCCAAGATAGCAAACCCAGACCACGACAAAACCCGCGCCGGCGAGAATTGCCGGGCGGCGCCCCTGCCAGCCGCGCGTGATGCGCGCGTGTAAATACGCCGCAAAAACCAGCCAGGTAATCAGCGCCCAGGTTTCTTTAGGATCCCAGCTCCAATAAGTCCCCCAAGCTTCATTGGCCCACACCGCACCGGCAATAATACCGATGGTGAGCAGTGGAAATCCCAGACCAATGATGCGGTAGCTGATGTTATCCAGAGTATCAGCTAGGCTCAAGCGCTGCGGTGACAGGACCGGCTGTTCGGTTGCGACGGTCAGCACTGCCGTCCCGCCGCCCGACTCGATCGCCGGTTGAGCTGAGGTAACCGTCCCGATGCGTCGAAACGAGGCGCGCTCGCTCCCCGTACCGAAGGAACTGCCGCGCAGTTCTACTGCTTGACCGCGCGTCACGATCAAAAACGCGATCGCCAGCAACGAGCCAACGAGCAAGGTTGCATAGCTCAGCATCATGACGCTGACATGCATCATCAACCAATTGGATTTCAGGGCGGGGACCAGCGGGGCGGACGCGCGCATTTCAGGTGGTAGCGTTAGCGCAGCGAACGCGGTGATGCCCATGGCTAGGGGTGTGGCAAACGCGCCGACCAAGCGACTGCGGCTCCACACCTCTACCAATAAGTGAATGGCTGTGACACCCCATGCCAGGAAGAACAGCGATTCATACAGGTTGCTAATCGGGAAATATCCCGCCGACAACCAGCGAGCGGCAAGCAATGCGGCAATGGTTAGATTGGCGATCGCCGTTCCCGCCGTCCCGAGTCCCGGCAACAGCGAGCGTCCAGGAAATGCAACGCTCGACCAATAAACCAGCATAGTCGTGAAAAGTACGAGAAATGCGGCATTGTCCAGATTGCCTTGTAAAGTGACTAAGTCCATGCTAATTAGGTTGAGTCCGTTCGCTTCGTTATTGAATGTGCCGAAATAAAGGGTGTGTTACCTGCCTAGTCGGCAGCAATTCGATCTCCGAAAGGTTGCTCAGCCGTGTAGATTTGGTTGATTAGATTGTATCCATGCCGTCAGCAACCTGTTTGCAAGGTCCTGAGAGGTGAGGGGTGCATGCGGTGACTTTGACTAATAATGGTGCAACCCAGTATTGGGGCTGACAGAACCTCCGGTGCGATCTCCTTAACTCCCAGTTGTTTCGCTCTTCCAGTTGAGGGCTGCGGGCAAAAGACTAGCGAGCTTGCCATTAGATGCTGCGCTCGTTCGGCGCGATCGGCGGGGGCTCGCGTCCTTCAGGTGGGTCGGTCAGTCCCAGGTAACCGAGCAATACAATCAGCCCCCACGCCAGCAAAATCCCTCCAACTATTCCGATGACAGTTAGCCCGATTAAGAACCGCCGAATGGATATCAGGGTTTTGCGAGTCTGCGGACTGTAAGGCGCGGCCGGCACCTCGCGTTCTGCGCGGTCGCGGACGGGCGAATGGGGAGTGTAGCCGTTCTGCCAGTCGTTGTTTTCGGACATCGCATCACAGACCAATTAGTGACCCGTTCCGCCCTTAGCTTACAGCACCAGCTGCGACCGAATGCTCGTCGCTCCTGTCGTTGTCCAGTAGCCTATACAGCGTGTCCCGCTGCCGGTATGGGCGCTGGGTTTGCGCGATCGCCTGCCGTAAAGCTTCTGCGGTCATGCAGGTGCCGCCGCGCGCGCCGGCCATCGACGTGATGTGCTCTTCCATCAGGGTGCCGCCGAGGTCATTGCACCCCCAGGTGAGCGCCTCGGCAGCACCGTCGAGTCCGAGCTTGACCCAGCTCGGCTGGTGGTTGGGAATCCAGTTGCCGAGGTAAATGCGGGCAACCGCGGTCAACAATAACGCATCGGCTAACACCGGCTGGTCTCGCCCGACGCGCTTGCGTAGAGGTGCCGGTGCCTGCTCGCCAACGTAGGGGAGTGCAATGAACTCCGAGATACGAGCGGGGAAGTTGCCGCGCACGGCTGCTTGCTGGAGCGATCGCAAGTGTTCTAGGTGCGAGATTTGCTGGGCGGCCGTTTCGATGTGGCCGCAGAGCATGGTGCTTGTCGTCGAGACGCCGGAGCGGTGAGCCGTGCCGACGATTTCGAGCCAAGTGGCAGTGTCGATCTTTTCCGGGCAAAGGATGCGGCGCACCGCATCGTCAAGGATTTCTGCTGCTGTACCGGGTAGCGACCCGACGCCGGCTGCTTTGAGAGCGGCGATCGTCGCTGCATAACTCAGACCGTCTTCGCGCGCGATAAACTGCACTTCCTGGGGCGAGAAGGCGTGCAGGTGCAAGAACGGAAACTCTGACACGATCGCCTCGACCAATCCTACGTAGTATTGCAGCGAGGAGCTGCCGCGCTTGGCGTAAGGATTCAATCCGCCCTGCATGCAGATTTCCGTCGCGCCGCGGCGAACGGCATCGGTTACTTTTTCGAGGATTTGCGGTAGCTCCAGCCAGTAAGCATCCTCAGCGCCAGCATCGCGGCGGAAGGCGCAGAAACTACAGTGTTGCTCGCAAATATTGGTGAAGTTGACGTTGCGGTTGATGACGTAGGTGACGTTGTCGCCAACTTGCTGGTAGCGCAAGACATCGGCTGTCCTGCGGATTGCCGCGATCGCTTCGGGTTTCTGTTGCTGGAGGAGAACGATGCCATCTTCCGGCGTCAGGTCGTTACCTGCCAGGGCACGCTGCAAAATAGCCGCTAGCTTCCCAAGCAAATGCTCAGCCACGAATTACTCCACTTACCAGGGACCGCACCGCATAACCTTACGTTGCTCTCATCATATCGAGCACGCCGAGCAGATTGCGTCAGGGATGACGAAGAATGGACTTGACAGGCAACTCGGATCCAAGGTGCTAAGAGCGATTGGACATACTTACTAGGTTTCAGCCGTACATGTACTGTCAGTGCCTTAGCAGTATCAAGGATGGGCAACTGGGATGCAGCGCAATGATGTAGGCGCTAAGTATGTCAGCGCGGCAGTTGTGGTAACTGGTTACGGGTCTGGCTGCGCGATCGCCGCGGTTGGTTCTCGAGCAAGTATTACCAATTTTTGTAGATCCGTTCGATCCCAACCGTATTCTTGTCGGAGGTGCGACAGACTTGGGGATATTAATAGTTGGTTTCTTCTTCGTATTCGGGCGTCTTGGCTTTCTCCGGCAACTCGACGGGCTTGGGCTCGTAAGGACCGTCGTCCCACAAATCTGCCTCGACATCGTGATCTCGATAACCCGGTGCAGGCTCGGTCGCTTCGTAACTTGCTTCGGGTACGTCGCTCCAGTTGTCCTCTTCAAGGACGGCTCGCTGTTCGTAGCGTTGGGGTTCGCGGCGCTGGACTAGTGGCTCGGGTTCTGGTTCCCAACCGTCTTCTTCGGTCCAAGCCTCTTGGTATGCCGGTTCTTGCGTCTCAACCGGACGCGCGGTCACGCGCGGTCGGTCGGGAATGCCGGTTCCGAGTTGGTTTTCCGGACGTGCGGTTGGCGTTAAATAATAATCTTCTTCCTCGCGCTCCCAGGGTGGCTTACTAATACCGACGCGTTCCAATATGCCTACGGACAGCTGACGCAAGTGCTCTTCAGCACCCTCAAACACGATGATGCGATCGGGGCTGCTGCTGACGATGTCTTCTACAGGCAGCTCGTAGGTGCTGAGGATTTGATCGGGAATCTGCGGCAATCCGAGCGACGCGATCGTCAAAGACAGCACCTTGCCGTCTTCAAGGCTGAACTGGAAATCGCGGACGCGACCCAGGCGCTGTTCCGATTCGGTTACGACTTCGCAGTTGATCAGGCGGCTGAGAGTGCTGACGTTAACGTCCTCGATAACATCTTCGTTGGCGACGAGGATAACATCGCCGATTTTCTCGATCTCGCTGAGATACATGTAGCGAGGCATTCCGGCAACCGACAGGAGATTGTCTCGCAGCCCCAGTGCCACAACTTCCCGGCGATCGATATCAACTAGTAGTTCCTTGACGACTCCCAGGCGAAAGCCGCTGCTGCGGGCGATGACCTGAGTGTTGAGGAATTCGGAGCGAAGGCGAAGGGGTTCGGTTGTCATCGCAATGGTTCGTACTCGGCTCGCACTCGGCTGTAATAGCTCTCGAAAAGTTTTAGGCTTAACTCCGGTCTCGGGTGCGCAATAGAAGTTGGTTGCGAGCGGCACCGGCACCAACTCGAATGCGACAATCGCCGCACACCTCCATAAGTCACTTCGATAATAGCGTGGCGATAGGCGGGCAACGGCTAGAGGCAGCGGCTAGAGTTTGAGTCCCAGAACCTGGGTGTGTGCCCCACGAGCTTGCGTGACGCCGATGGTGCGGTTGGCAGACTCGATGGTCGGGCGGCGCAAGCTGACGACAATGAACTGTGCCTGCTGCGCTTGATGTCTCATCATTTTAGCCAACCGCTCTACGTTTGCTCCGTCGAGGAACATGTCTACTTCATCGAAGGCGTAGAAGGGTGAAGGGCGATAGCGCTGGAGGGCAAAAATAAAGCTCAGCGCGGTGAGAGATTTCTCACCGCCGGACATGGAATGCAATCTGCGAACCGGTTTGCCTTTAGGGTGGGCCACGAGGGTGAGGCCGGCTCGGCTGCTATCTTCCGACTCTTCAATTTGTAAATAACCGTCGCCGTCTGAGAGGGCGGCAAATATCGTTTGGAAGTTAGCGTTAACGGCATCGAACGCTTCTTGAAAGGCGTGCTGCCGCCGGGTAGTAAATGTTTCGATCCGCAGCAATAACTCGGTGCGTTCGGCTTCAAGCGTGGCGAGTTTGCCGGACAGTTCGTCCAGGCGAGCTTGCGTCCGTTCGAAGTCCTCGATCGCCAGCATATTAACCGGCTCCATGGCCTGCAGGTGTTTTTGGTTGCTGCGGATTTGCTCTTGCAGGGCCGCGAGGCGAGCAGGCACATTCTCGGTCGCGATCGCGGTGCCGGCTGCGTCGGCGATCGGTGGAACCTCCGGTAGCGGGTCGGGCAGTTCGGCAGCACGTGCCTGCAGTTGCTCGCCCAGTCCGACGCGGGCGGCACGATGGGCATCGAGGGTTTCGAGACACTTCTCGCGCTCCCAGGTAAGCTGACGTTCGCGTTGCTGCACGGTCGCGAGTGCAGCTTCAGCGCGATCGCGCTCTTGCTTTGCAGTCCAGAGTTCTTGCGACAGCCGTTTGAGATCGGCTTGAGTTTGGGCGATCTGCTCCTGTAGCTCGCTTTGCTGATGTTGCAAAGTAACTTGTTGCTGCTGGAGGTGTTGTTGCTGCTGCTGCTGGTTGGTGAGGCGATCGCGGGCTTCCTGCAATTTCTCTTGCTGGTGTTCGGTGGCGGTGTGGCGGGCTTGAATTTGTTGGTCGGCAGAGTAAAGCGCCTGCTCGCGTTCCTGCAGCCGAGCTTCCCCGGCGCGAATTTGCCCCTGTAGGGTTTGCCATTCGGTATGGCTGTGAGCGCGTTCGAGAGCCGTCAGTTCGCGGTTGCGGCGCTCGAGGTCGGCTTCTTGAGGCGGGAGTGTTGCGGCAATTGCTTCCAAGCGTGCGGTAACGTCGGTTCGTTCGGCGCGACTGCGATCGCGCTGGGGGACGAGCTGCTGTTGCTGGGCGTCGAGGCGATCGCAGTCCTGACGCAATTGCTGGAGCTGCCAGACTTGCTCTTGGCGGATTTGGCGGGCGCTCCCCAGGGCGTGGGCAAGTTGCTGGCAGAGGGCTTCGGCCTGCTGCAAGCGAACTACCGAGGCGGAGTAGACGCGATCGATTTCCTCCAGACGGCGCTTGAGATCGGCAATTTCGCGCGACTCCTGAGCCGAGGTTTTGCCAAAATGCAGTCCGGTCGAGCGCATTGAGCGACTGCCGCCGCTCATGGCACCACTCGCTTCAAGCAGTTCGCCGTCGAGGGTGACGATGCGCGTGCGTCCGAGGTGCGACCGGGCGGAGGTTAGGGTTTCGAACACCGCCGTGCTGCCGAAGACGTAGCTGAAGATCGCGTCGAAGCGCGAGTCGCAATCGACCAAATTGACGGCGTAATCAACGAAACCCGTTGCGGACTCGATCGCGCGGACGGCGGAAAACCGGGGTTGGTGGATCTTGTTGAGCGGCAAAAAGGTTGCGCGACCGGCACGCTCGCGTTTGAGAATCTCGATGCCGGCAGCGGCAACGCCGTCGTCTTCCACCACAATGCAAGCCAAGCGGCCGCCAGCAGCAGTTTCTAAGGCCACCTGAAAGCGCGGCGCGACTTCCCCGAGTTGGGCGACCAGACCGCATACGCCGGGAATGTCGGCTTGCAAAATTGCCTGGGTCGCATAGGTACCCTGCATCTCGCGCTGGGTTTGGAGGGCAGCTTCGAGTTTGTCGAGCTGGCGCTGCTTGTCGCGTTGCTCTCGCTGGAGGCGCGCTTGGGTGTCTTGCTGGAGGCGGCGCTCGCGTTCGGCAGCGGCGAGGCGTTCGGCGCAATCTCCGATCTCTTGCTCAGTATCGGCAGCGGCAGCTTCCAGACGCGCGATCTCGGCTTGCTTATCGCCCAATTCTGGTACGAGGGTGGTTAGCTGTTCGTCTTGCTCGGTTAACTTGCCCTGCAACTGGGTGGCGCGTTCCTGCAAGCGGGCACGCTCGGCACGCAGAGGTTCTAGTTCTGCTTGCAATGCAGCCGCCTCGCGGCTGAGAGCGGCGTGCTGCTGCATCCAGGTCTCGGAAGCCGAGGCAAGCTCGTCGGCGCGGGCTTTGCTTTCGGCCAGTGCCGCTGCAGCGCGCTCGCGTTCGCCGCTCAAAGCAAGGCGCGTGCGCTCGAGTGCGGCACGCTCGTGACCGAGACGTTCAATTGCCTGTTCGTTCTGGGCAATCTCGGTGCGCGTGCGGTCGGCAGCAGCAGCATTTGCGTGCTTGGCGGCAACGAGTTCGGACGCGCGCGCCTGCAGCTGCTCCAAAGAGGCTTCACGCTTGGCGAGCTCGGAGGCAATCGCGAGTTGTTCGTCTTCGCCGAGGGCTTTGACGCGTGCGTTCAGACGCTCCAGTGTTTCAGTCGCGGCTTGAATTTCGCCAGTGGCATCTCGGATCTTTTCGGCAAGGCGCTCGGCTTGGGCTTCGCCGGCAGCAATTTTCTGGTGGAGCTGGGTTTCCTGCTGCTGCAGCGCTTGCCAGGCGAGCACGAGTTCCCACTGCTGCTGATGTTCGATCTGTTGCTTGAGCTGGCGATATTGTTCGGCTTTGCGACTTTCCGCCGCGGCGCGATCGCGCGCGCGCGCCAGCTCCTGCTCGATGATGTGACAGCGCTCTTCGCGATCGCGGACGGCTTCAAGTGTCTCCTTGGCACGCTCGATCTTGCGATCGTACTCGGCAACGCCGGCAAGCTCGTCGATGATCGTCCGGCGCTCGCGGGAGCTCATGGTAATGATGCGGGTTACGTCCCCCTGCAGCACGACGTTATATCCCTCGGGATAAATCCGCAGCCGCTGCATTTGTTCGTGCAGCTCAGCTTGAGTGCAGGTGCGACCGTTGATGGAGTAAGTCGAGGCGTAATTTCCTTCCTTGGTAACTCGCAAGCGCCGAGTCACACTCCATTCAATTTCGGGGCGATCGCCGTTCCCGCCGGCTAACCCGTGGGCGCGAGCGCCAGCATCCTCGTTGTTGGCATGTCCGTTGTTTGGGTGACTGTTGTTCGCAAGCGCCTCGCGATTGCTGCTGTGCCCGTTCTCATGGGTGTGCCCGTTGCTGTCAGAGCCTTCGTTGGTATGTCTGTGGTTGTTGCTATTGCCATTGCCATTGGCGTGCCCAGTATTACTAGCAACGAGGTGCCCGTCATTCCTGTTGGGATCGGGATCGATTTCAACTACCTCCACACCCTCAAGATCCTCGGCATCCGAAAGATCGAACCACACTGTCACGGTGGTTTCTTGGGTGCGGCGGCCTTTCCCACTGCGATCGTGATTGATCAAATCGGGCAGGCGTTCGGCTCTCATTCCCCGGGAACTCGCCAATCCCAGGGCAAATAACAAGGCGTCGAGAATATTCGACTTTCCCGAACCATTCGGTCCCGAAACCACTGTAAATCCCGGCAAGAATGGAATCTGCGTCGTGCTGCCAAAGGATTTGAAGTGCGAAAGCTCCAGGCGCTTGATATGGACCATGGGCGCTGGCAAAAAGGTTTCTGGTTAGTATAGCTGTATCATGTCGGATGTGCATTCCCACCTGTCGTTCCCAAAGACGGCGATCGAGCGATTGCCCGGTCATTTATTGTTCCGCCACTCGTTATGTGAATTCGAGGTGGCTACTTCGGGCTATGGCAGCACTTCCTAAGTAAAGCTAGGGATCGGTGAAGACAGTTGCAGACACGCTAACAGATACAGACTGCCAGAAGGCAGAATAGTTGCGAAATGTGCACCCAAAATTTTGAAGATATTGAGGCGGGGTGTTTTGATTCATGCGATCGAGCTGATTGAAGCGACCGAGCGTCGGACGGACTGCTCCAGTTGTGCGCAATCAATAAGTTAGGTCCTGCCTGTCTTGCATTAAGGGCTTGTTAGCTGGCTCTAGAAATGTCGGCGATTGGCATCTGCGCGATCGGAGCAGCTCGTCTGGTGTGGCGTAGGCAACAGGTCCAAAGGCAGAGCTTTGATAGCAATCGCGCGGCCGTTTTGCCGTTTCTTGTGAAAATGCTTTAAATCTTCTATGAAAACTCGTAAAGCTGGCTCGATCCCAACCGAGTGCTCTTAAAGTTCTACTATCGACTGAGAAAATGCAAGCATATACAGAAACTTCGCCCATCATGGAAACAGGATGGTGCAACTGGAGACGAGAATGGATAGCGGCAAATCGGCGAAGCTCCTTGCATTGGAGGCAGCTACTTCGGAGCCGCAGGCTGCAGCTGAAGAGGGTTTCAAAGCCGCCAGCTTTCTTAAGAAAGTTCGGCGTGTTGCCGGTTATGTCCCCTTTACGCGCGACGCCATGGCAATGTACTACTGCGCGCTCGACGCGCGCACCCCGGCTTATGCAAAGGGAGTGGCTGCGGCGGCGCTGGCGTATTTCGTGTTACCGACAGATGCTGTTCCCGACTTTATCGTTGGCATGGGTTTCACCGATGATGCCAGCGCGATCGCGGCAGCCTTGGGGGCGATAGGCGCTCACATCAACGAAGATCACCACAATCGAGCCGAACGGTTCTTTGTTGAGGAGGCAACGACACCTCTGGAACACCCCGACTGAGCGGATCCAATACGTCGGGGGAGCGCGCAATTTCTTGATTGCGGCTATTTGGGACTTATCCGGAGGAATCAAAAATATCTTGCAATTTGCCGTTCGGAACTCAATAGTGAGTCCTGGCGCTGCGCTTGCCGAAGGAGCACGATCTACCGAGGTGCATCTTGGCAGCAGGCATGTTTAATGTTTTGAATCTCCACTTTCGCGGGCGAGTGCGCTCCATCAAATAGCAATAATGGACATTGGCGTACCTAAGGAAATAAAAGACCAAGAATATCGCGTCGGGCTGAGTCCCAGTAGCGTGCGAGCGCTTTGCGAGCGCGGCCACCGCGTATCTGTACAGACTAATGCCGGCGCCGGCGCGGGTTTTGAGGATGCGGATTACGAGCGCGCTGGAGCGGCGATCGCTTCGGCGGCAGATGTTTGGGACCGCGAACTTGTAGTCAAAGTTAAGGAGCCGCTGCCGGAGGAGTACGACCGGCTGCAACCCCAGCAACTGTTGTTTACATTTCTGCACCTTGCTGCCGACCGCGGCTTGACGGCTGCGCTGATGGCGTCGGGTGTGACGGCAGTCGCCTACGAAACGGTGGAGCTGCCGAGTGGTAAGCTCCCCCTGCTAATGCCAATGAGCGTGATTGCCGGCCGATTGGCGGTACAGTTTGGCGCGCATTTCCTGGAGCGAGCGCAAGGGGGACGGGGCGTATTGCTTGGCGGTGTGCCGGGCGTTGCGCCAGGGCAAGTTGTGGTGCTCGGCGGTGGCACGGTCGGGACGGAAGCAGCACGGATCGCGCTCGGGCTGGGCGCTCGAGTACAAATCCTCGACGTCAACATCGAGCGCTTATCTGAGTTGGAAACCCTGTTCGGGTCGCGAGCAGAGTTGCTGTATAGTACCTCGGCACAGCTCGAAGCCGTTCTTCCGGCAGCGGACTTGGTCGTCGGAGCCGTGCTTGCTCCTGGCAAGCGTCCGCCCACGCTTCTAACCCGCGATCGCGTTCGCCTGATGCCGCCAGGTACAGCAATCGTCGACGTGGCAGTCGATCAAGGTGGCTGCGTTGAGAACCTGCGTCTCACATCGCACTCGCATCCCACCTACCGCGAAGACGACGTGTTGCATTGCGGCGTCCCCAATTTACCTGGAGCTGTTCCCCGCACGGCAACGCAGGCGCTCAATAACAGCACGCTGCCGTATGTGCTGAGGCTGGCGCAACATGGTTATGAAGCGCTGAAACTCGATCTAGCGCTTGGGAAAGGTCTCAACGTACGGGAAGGTCGCCTCGTGCATCCCGCCGTAAAGGAAACGTTCCCAGACCTGTAATCCGGGCGTCGGGCACACTGCGCGCCACACCACTCAGTCAAGTACTCGGTCGATAGGCTGGGGTGTGCTTCCACGCTCTCGTGTACCCCAATCCGGGAGTCTTTACCATCACTAAACTCCTCCAAACCTATCCTGCGGGACTTTCAGCAGTTTGCTTAAAACGACCTTTCCTCAAATTTGTTTATGACGTTTTGTATCGCGACTGCACTATCGTCTCAAAACCGGCCGACAGCCGGCCGGTTCTAGATTTCCAAACCAATTGCCTAGCGATCGCGCGAGTCGGTCCGAACGCGCCCCAAACCCTAAAGTCCTGGCAATTGCAAGCCGCTGGTCAGTTCCTCCATGCGGCCTTTCATTGTCTCGGTGGACTTAACGTAGGCGTCTTGCATCGCTGCCGTCACCATCTCTGAAAGGGCATCGGCACCGCGCTCGAGCGCTTCTGGAGAGATTTCCACGCGTCGGGGTTCTTGGTTGCCACTCAGCACGACTTTGACGGAACCGTCTTCGCTTTGGCCTTCGATCTCCATTTGCTCCAACTCTTCCTGGAGCTTCTGCGCGCCTTGCTGCACTTGGCGAGCTTTGTTCAGAATGTTACCAAAGCCGCCAAAGCCAAATCCTCGTCCTGCCATTGACTGTCTCTCAACAAAGGGATGCAAATCTCCCCTAGTGTATCGACTCGGTGAATCGCCGCGCGCGCCGCGCCGGCCGATCCCGAGGCAATTTGGATCGCACGGACCTAAAACTCGCCTATCAACTTAACTTCGGGATGCAACATGACACTCCAGTGTCGCTCAACAGCATCCTGTACGTGTCGGATGAGGTGATAGATATCCCCAGCCGTTGCTCCACCGCAATTAACAATGAAATTGGCGTGTCGGTGCGCCACTTCGGCGGCACCGATACGATGGCCTTTAAGCCCGAGCTGCTCGATCAGCCAGCCAGCCGAATTGAGCTCGGGGTTGCGAAATACACTGCCGCAGCTCGGCAGGTGATAAGGCTGCGTTGCCCGGCGGTGGTTAAGATTTGCCCGACTCCCTGCAAGCACTACCTCGCGATCGCAATCGGGCTGCAATTGCAGCGTTGCTTGCAAGACCAAGCGCGAGTCGCTTTGCAACTTCGAGGTTCGGTAGCCGAATTCTAGATCTGCTGGCGTCACGCGTTCCACGCGCCCGTTTGGTGCCAGGACCAACGCTTCGGATAAAACTCCTGCCAGGCAAGCACGATGCGCGCCTGCATTCATGACCACTGCACCGCCCACCGTCCCGGGAATGCCAACTGCCCACTCCAACCCGCTCCAGCCGCGCTTGGCAGCTTTCCATGCAGCCGTCGCAAGCGGCATACCAGCCGCCGCTGTCAGCCGTCCCGGCTCCCTCTCAATCTCCAACGAGCGCAAATAACGCGTTGCCACAGTCAGTCCGTGTACGCCGCGATCGCTGACAAGTAAATTCGAGCCTGCTCCTAGAACGGTAAGCGGCTCGCCCCGTTGTCGAGCCCAATCAACGCTCGCTTGCAGCTCCAGTGAGGTTCGCGGCGCAACAAACCATGCTGCCGGACCGCCTACTCGGTATGAGGTAAACTCGGCGAGGTCCACGCGCGATCGCAGCGGGCATTGGGTTCCGGGTAGGAAATCGGGCATGAGCGATAGCTGAAGTCAGCAATCAATGGTGGTTGGAACTCAGGCAGCTTCGCGATCCCCTCCGAGCAGGGCGATCGCCTTGGGGATAGTTTGGTTGAGATTACCGGCACCGAGATACAGGACCAGATCGCCCGGCTGCAGCAACTGCACTAAAAAGACACTCAGCGCCTCAAGGTCCGGCTGATAATGGACCTGAGGGTGGTGAGCGGCGATCGCGTCGGCCACTGTCTGCCCGCAGATAGCGCGAGCGGGTTCTCCAGCACTGTAAATATCAGTCGTGATGACAATATCGGCATCGGCGAATGACGTTGCAAACTCGTCGAGAAATGCTTCCGTACGGCTATAACGATGGGGTTGAAAAATGGCTAACACGCGCCGAGCGCGGTTGGTAGCTGTCAGAGCGGAAACTTGACACAATCGCGCCGCTGCCAGTGTTGCCCGCACTTCACTGGGATGGTGGGCGTAGTCATCCACGAGCGTCACGCCCGCGACTTCACCGCGGATTTCGAAGCGCCGCTTCGTGCCCGTGAAGCGTTCTAGCCCGCGCGCGATTGCCGCGAACTCTACATTCAGCGATCGTGCCGTCGCGACTACCGCCAGCGCATTGCTGAGATTGTGAGGACCGAGCAGCTGCAACCGGAGCGGACCCAAAGATTGCCCGTATTCCCAAACTACCGCTGTTGAGCCCCAGGAGTGATAGCTGGCTTCAGTAACGGTGTAGTCGGCATTGCGGTCGGGATCGAGGCTATAGGTGATATCGGGTTTCAGATCGACAACCGTTTGCCAGTCAATACAGCCGACCAGCGTCGGACACTGCCGAGCAAAGGTACGAAAAATATTCATCACCGCATCGAGCGATGTGAAGTAATCGGGGTGGTCGAGTTCGATGTTCGTCACGATGCCGATGTGAGGCACCATCTTAATCAGCGAGCCGTCGGATTCGTCGGCTTCGGCAACCAAGATTTCGCCGCCACCGAGGTGTGCGTTCCCGTCCCACGCATCTACCTCACCGCCAACAACAATGGTTGGATCTAACCCTGCCTCTAACAACACATAGGCAAGCGCGCTGCTCGTAGTCGTTTTACCATGAGTACCGGCAACGGCAATGCCGCGAGGCGATTCACTCATTAGGGCCGCAAGTAAGTCAGAGCGATGGAAAATCTTGCAACCCTGCCGTACTGCAGCAGCGTACTCGCAGTTCTCCTTAGTAATAGCTGTCGAGCAAATCACCTGGGGTAAGCCCTTTGATGGCGGTGTCACCATTGCGATCGCCGGCGTCTGTTGGTGCTGGATAGAGTCGGTAGTTTGGTCATCGCTACTCTTTGACTCGACCGCGCTCGGGGTAGAGAAATACTCGAGATTTTTTGCGGCTTGCTGGCTGAAAATATGAGCACCCGCGGCATGCAAGCGCTGAGTGATATGGGTCAGCCTCAAGTCTGAACCCGATACGGGCAATTGACGCTTAGCCAGTACATAGGCCAGCGCGGACATACCAATCCCGCCAACTCCAATGAAGTGAAACGGCTGGCCGCTCAGATCGACGGATTGTAAATTCGACATCAAACTTCCTCTCACACCACGCAGAACGCAAGTGGGTCGGCTCCGAACTCGCGCTTTATGATATCAGGGTTTGCTATTGCCCGCCGGTCCGATATTACCGGCTCCAGAAGGGTGAAGCCCGCTGCCGGGCTAAACAGCGATAGCATTAACCGTCTCACAACAGATGGGACAGAGCACTATAGATTTCTTGCTGCTGCTCGATCGAACGACGCCTCTGCGCTAGCGATGACGGCTATTGCTTCAACCGTTAAAGGGATAGTCGCGCGAGCCGGGCTGGAAGTTCCGCCGGGCAGGGAACGTGTCGCTTTTCGTTACCAGTCCATCTCTATATGGTCGGAACAATGGGGAACAATCAGGAGCCTCAATTCGAGTTCCTTCACCCGCGCCACCCGACCTGTCACCAGTCGTGTAAGTTGGACCGGCCATACCGGTTGGGAGGGGAATTCAACGTCCATGCGATATCGCTCCCGCGTCCGAAAGCGTTTCCTGCGGAAGTGAAGCGATCGCCACTAGCTCCGTCGCTACAATCGCGCGATCCCCTGGTAAGATTTTGAAGCTAGGAAGGGACCCAGCTTTAAGATATGTCGGGGTCACTAACAAAAATTTAAGGAACGAATCAAACGCAGGGAGCTTGGCACAGTGGTAAGAGTGGCAATTAACGGTTTCGGACGCATCGGCCGCAACTTCTTGCGGTGTTGGCTGACTCGAGAGAACAGCCAGCTAGAACTTGTTGGGATCAACGATACCTCCGATCCCAAGACCAATGCTCACCTGCTCAAGTACGACTCCATGTTGGGGACGTTGGATGCAGATATTGGAGCAGATGAGGATTCCTTGATCGTTAACGGCAAAACCGTCAAGTGTTACTCGGATCGCAATCCACTCAATTTGCCTTGGGACTCCTGGGGTATCGACCTCGTGATCGAGTCCACGGGGGTGTTTAACTCCGAAGAAAAGGCTTCTCAGCATATTGCTGCTGGTGCGAAGAAAGTCTTACTGACCGCACCTTCCAAAGGCGGAAATGTTGGGACGTTTGTGGTCGGCGTGAACGATGGCGACTACGCGCACGATCGCTTCAACGTTGTGAGTAACGCCAGTTGCACGACCAACTGCCTTGCCCCGGTCGTGAAGGTGCTGAACGACAATTTCGGCATTGTCAAGGGCACCATGACCACGACCCACAGCTACACGGGCGACCAGCGCATCCTCGATGCCAGTCACCGCGACCTGCGTCGAGCGCGGGCCGCTGCCATGAATATTGTGCCGACGAGTACGGGTGCAGCGAAAGCCGTAGCGTTGGTGATTCCCGAGCTGCGAGGCAAGCTCAATGGCATTGCCATGCGCGTCCCGACCCCAAACGTGTCAGTGGTGGACTTCGTGGCACAAGTTGAGAAGGGAACGATTGCCGAGCAAGTGAACGAGGCGATGAAGACTGCTGCTGAAGGTCCGCTTCAAGGCGTATTGGAGTATAGCGACCTGCCATTGGTTTCCAGCGACTACCGCGGTCGCGATGCGTCGTCAATTCTCGACGCCAGTCTAACGATGGTGATGGGCGGCGATCTAGTTAAGGTCGTTGCTTGGTATGACAACGAGTGGGGTTACTCGCAGCGTGTTGTCGATCTCGCCGAGGTCGTTGCCAAGCACTGGCCGCAGTAGCACTACTTAAGCTAGCGCCGCTGCTTGCCGCCGATACCTCCATCGGTTGCTACTCCCAAGAATTTGCTCCTACAGCGAGCAGCTTTCTTGGGGGAGTTTTTTCGCGGCAACCTCGCCGAGCGGGCAGTTAGATGCCTCTCCCCTACCCGGCTTTCCCATCAAGCCCTCTGGTATTGCAGTGAGCGAGGACAGTTAATTTCCTGACTATGACACTCAGCGCGATCGTTGCCCGTTCCGCAATCAAACTACTCGACGCGATCGCAATAGGAGCAACGCGGAGCACATCGGGTGCGCTCCAGTCGTAATTTTCCGAACACACGTAAGCCTCATTAGAGAGGTAAATAGGATCGATCGAACAGAATCACTGTAGGAGGTTAGCTTTAAAGCGCATTTGTCGAACCATACAGAGTCGCCGACCAGTAAGCGCCAAGCGAACATTTCGAGAACTCTGGGCTCGATGTCGCGCTCATTCCAACCTGTGCGCCAAACTACCACAACACCCAAATTTCCTACTGAAATAGTGCCGCCATTAACTCCGAACCAAGCCGCGTCCGCCGCAGAATCACAGCCCTTGCTGCCATAGCCGCGCGCCAGTCGTCTAGGCATCGGTAGTTTAGCGGTCGGGAGGCATGAGCAGTAGGCTCATTTCGCAGCGCTAACGGCCCATTACTATTTCGCTTATTTCACATCTAAATGCTTTTCAGTCGAAAAGTTAGCTGCAATAACTGCAATAACCCTTTGCCAGGACCTAGGGTAAGGTTAGAGACCAGTCGGTCTGGGGTTGAGGCTGGCTGAGAAGGGCCATGCACTCCAGCGAGCGCAGTACGCGATCGCTGAGCAAAGCAAGGTTTACGGTCTCGCGCTCTAGCAGTTGGTCCATCTGGCGCAATTTGATCTCCATATCGCCTGAGAGGCTCGCAAATGTTGAATCGTCCTCGGGTTCGCCGGGACCTTGATGTCCGTCCCTACGTCCAGCGCTGGACCGGGTAAGTGAGTGAGGGGACAAGTCGGAAACTTTAACGAAGTCAATCCAACCTAGCTCCCAATATCGGGCGATCGCGGAAGCAACTTGAGAAACTGGCCGACGATGGTGATATGCCAAGTCCCAAAAGGTACGCCGACCGTCGAGCCAGGATTGCAGGTTGCGGAACGCTCGCTCCGAGAGGTTGCGATGCAGGTAATCAGGCCGAACGAGGACGAACGCGAGGCGCGGCGAATAGTTTTGAAGACCCAGTTCGCACCATTCTTGCCACGTAGCGGTCGATCGCCGCTTTAGGGATTTTAGGGAGATCGTCGGTAAGTTCTCAACGGGCAAACCGGCAAGCGTTTCGCCAGGGAAGCTCCGAACCTGAATGCGGTCGGAAGCCAAACCCTTGCTAGTGGCATTCATCTCGCCAGCTTGCATGATGTCAAAAAGACATTCCTCTAGCGCCATGCGCACGAGGTATCGACTGCAGCGCGTCCGACCCGCATACTCGTCGAGGGCGGCGCGAGCCTTTTGCTCGTCTCCTGCCACGCGCCGAGCGAGTTTAGTACGCTCTGCGGGATCGGCAACAGCCAGCTTGAGCTGACGCCGCCAGCGCTGCTGTGGATGGCTGCCGCCCATGGCCCACACCAAGCGGCCGGTCGCAAAGTATAGGTGCCATGGGTGGCAGCTGCCGGCACAGAATTCGAGGCGGCCGCTAAAAGCGTCGCGGCTGCAGGCTAGCAGGCTGGCAAATGTGGCGCTCTTAAGATGACAGGGCTCCGAAATCATTACTGCCAGATCCGGGTGTAGACCACAATAAAATTTCTGAATAATACCATATCGAACTACCTAAAACCGAGCATGGATAGCTGTCATTGAAGGTAACGCATAGGACTGCGTGGAGCAAATCCGACCGAGACAGACACTATTGCGGCAACCTTCAGAAGTTGTGGAGTTCGGACCAGTGTTGGGATTAGACGCGTACTTAAGTGTATCAAAAGTGCGCCGAAAATCCGTGATGGCGATCGTGTTCTAAATCAAAAAATATCACATCATAAATATCCCATCATTATTGAGGGCGGTGGAAGCAATGCAGAGGAATGCGGGCAGATGTCCCGGTGGTGTTTTGAAGTGAAGTTCAGATGCTAGCGCGAGCTACAAGCGGTTAGGGCAGGCGATGGCTTTATGAAGGTGCCATACTTGTCGTCGTTGCAGTTCTCCTTAGGGAACGCCAGCAGTTGTTAAAGACAGCGCAGCCAGAATTTCCGGGCAGTCGGCGTGTAAAGACGGATAGCGCAGTAGGACCGATCGCGATGAGTTATAGTGTGCGGATTGCTGATTTGCCGACTCACGAGCGCCCGCGCGAGCGCTTGCTGGACGTCGGTGCGGCAAATTTGGCAACGGCAGAGTTGCTGGCAATTTTGTTGGGAACGGGGCAGGGTCGGGGCAAGTTATCAGCCGTCGGGTTAGGGCAGTACGTCCTCAGCGAACTCAGCCGGCACCAGCGCGAACCATTAGACGTGCTTCGCGACGTAACGCCAGCGGAGCTGATGAGCATTCCGGGAATCGGACCGGCGAAGGCAACGACGATCCTGGCAGCAGTGGAATTGGGTAAGCGTTCGTTTCGCTCGCGCCTCGAGGTGCGAGCACTTGTCGATAGCCCGCAAGCAGCGGCCTCGGCACTGAGTGCGGATTTGATGTGGCAGTCGCGCGAGCGTTTCGCCCTACTCCTGTTAGATGAAACCAACCGGTTGCGGGGTACGCAGGTGCTGACCGTGGGCACGGATACGGCAACGCTTTCCAGCCCGCGCGATATTTTCCGCACGGCGATCGTGCAACGTGCCACGCGCACGATCGTGGCACACAACCACCCGACAGGCAATTTAGAGCCCAGCACCAATGACTTGTATTTAACCCGTCAGCTCTTGCAGGGCGCGCAATTACTCGAGTTGCCGTTGCTGGACCATCTCATTCTGGGCAACGGAGATTTCCGCAGCCTGCGCGAAACAACCGATCTCTGGCAGCAGTTTCCCCAAGGCGACATGGGATAAAGCGATCGCGCTTCCGACCTCCAACGGAGTTGCCGGACGTTCGCGCTACGGTGGTCGTGTTAACCATGCAAGTGCATAGTATCCCTAGACCAGCCCCCGTTATCGACCTCGCCAAATGGCATCAGCAACACGCGCTACATCTGTCATTGCTGCGACGTCGTGAACGCGCAGGATATCAACACCGCCAGCGATCGCGGCCGTGCAAGCCGCTGCTGTGCCCCACGCGCGGTCTTTCGGGTTTGGGTGGTTCAGGATCTTGCCAATGAAGCTCTTGCGCGAAACGCCGACAAGTACCGGTGCGCCCAACCCGCGTAGCTTCGGTATGCACCGCAGCAGTTCCAGATTCTGTTCGGCGGTTTTTGCGAAGCCAATGCCCGGATCGAAGATCAGGTGCTCGGGGGGAATCCCCGCTGCTATTGCTGCTGCCCGGCGAGCGCGAAGAAACTCGAGAATATCGCCGATGAGGTCTTCGTAGTCTGTTTGCGACTGCATCGTTGCCGGCGTTCCGCGCAAATGCATCAGCGCGATCGGGACGTGGAGTCGCGCTGCTACGGCAAGCATCTCGGTGTCATACGTTGCGCCGGACACATCATTGATCAGATCGGCGCCAGCGGCAACGGCTGCTTCGGCGACAGCCGCCCGCGTGGTATCTACGGAAATCGGCACAGACGACATTGCCCTTATGGCTGCGACAATCGGGACGACGCGACGCAACTCCTCTTGAAGAGCAACTACCTCGGCACCAGGCCGAGTCGATTGTCCGCCCACATCGACCATGTCAACGCCAGCGGCAATTGTCTGACTGGCTTGCGCGATCGCCGCGTCAGAATTGAAAAACTCTCCGCCATCGCTGAAGCTATCGGGGGTGACGTTAAGCACGCCCATAATGTAGGTGCGGCTACCCCACGCAAACGGGCGATCGCGCAACACGAGCGGCGGCAAAGAGGTCATCGCGGCCATCGACTGCAGCTATGCCACTGAATCAACGGACGGGATGTAACGATCACGATTCGTAGTTGGCGATGCGGGCGAAGGATTCGGGCTTGAGACTGGCACCGCCGACGAGTGCCCCGTCGATTTGGGGTTGAGCCATAATCTCGTCGATATTCCCCGGTTTCACCGAACCGCCGTACTGAATCGGGACCTCGGGGTTGTCGAGTTGCTTGCGGATGATACCGATAACGCGATCGGCTTCGATGGCATCGCAGGTGTCGCCAGTTCCAATCGCCCAAATCGGCTCGTAAGCAATCACGAGCCGCGTTTGGTCTACGTCTACTAAGTCGCGCAGAAGCTGCTCGACGATCACCGCTTCAGTTTCGTCCGCGTCGCGCTGTTGCTTGGTTTCGCCAACACAAAGAATCGGCGTTAGCCCGTGGCGTTGGGCGGCAAGCGTGCGGAGGTTAACAGTCTCATCCGTCTCGCCGAAGTATTGGCGGCGTTCGCTGTGACCGGTGATGACGTAACGCGTTCCGATTTCGGTTAGCATCTCGCCGGAGATCTCACCCGTGTATGCTCCCGAATCTTCCCAATGGAGGTTCTGAGCGCCGAGGTGGATGCGAGAGCCGTGAAGGGCTTTCGACATCGCGACGAGCGAGGTAAAGGGAGCGCACAGAACGATCCCGCGCGCTTCAGGTGTGTTTTCCAACTGTGGCAAAAACGCTTGCAGGTACTCGCGCGAGTCTGCCTGCGTCTGGTGCATTTTCCAATTTCCGGCGATGACAATCTTCCGCACGTCCGACCCGTTTCACCTCATCAATCACGCTTGTGCCGGGTGCGTCGGTACCGGGTGCGCGACACGAGCGCACTCAGCCAGTGCTTTCAGCTCCCGGCAAACAAAGTTTTAGTGTAAACGTCGATGTACCCCTTGGCAAGCGCTCCAAGAGGTGAAACCCCTGCAGCTGCGACACTCGCGCAATCGGGGATCTGCACTCGCAACCCCCTAGAAAAACAGCCCAGGCAAACATCACCGGTGATGCTATGTGGCGACGCGTTCGAGCAACTGCCAGCGTTCGTGGGCGGAGATCGCGTTTTGGACGCGATCGGATACCAATCGGCAATGGTTGTCTACCTGGAGCGGCAACTCTTCATTTTTGATTACAAGATTCACTTGGACATTATCGGCAGTTGCCTTGGTGCGGTCGATCAGTGCTTCGACGGTGACCAACTTCGCAAACGAAACTTCGCCAGGCGTTTCGCGAGCCATCAAATAATCGCCGGTGTTGTAAATAACGTCAAAATGGCACCCCCGCAGCAACTCTCCCAGCGACGACTGCAGCTCCTCAAGAGAAATGGCGACGGCAAACGAGCAGGTATAGCGAGCCATGGCAGCGGATGCGTGAAAGGTCAGCAAGGTATTCGATTCCATAATATCGAACCCGAACCCGCCTTGACTGCGTGGTAAAGGCTGTCAGACTGCAATAGCTCGGCTAGGCTGGTGAAGGTTGCAATGCGACAGCTGCGGGCGCTCATAGGAGCTTGACTGGGACCGGGCAGTTAGTGTTCCGCGCAGGAGCTATGGTATGAATCGACGCTGTCTTCCACACCAAGTAAAGCTCGCGCTGGCAGATTGCGATTTTGGCAACGCGAGGGGTTACAGGGTATTCTGGCGGCTCGGAGAGGGTAATTCGGATGGAGACAGGCGATCGACGCGGCACGTTCATTGTCTTTGAGGGCACTGAAGGGGGCGGCAAGTCCACCCAGCTGCAGCTCGCTCGCGACTGGCTGGAGCGATCGCGCCTGCTGGATAATTCGGATATCGTCGTCACGCGCGAGCCAGGCGGAACGGCACTCGGACGGGCATTGCGCCAATTGATTTTGACCGATGGCGACACGGCACCACACGATCGCGCCGAGTTGCTATTGTACGCAGCCGATCGCGCCCAGCACGTTGCCACGGCGATCTTACCGGCACTCGAACGCGGGGCGACAGTACTCTGCGATCGTTTTACGGGGTCGACGATTGCCTACCAAGGCTACGGTCGCGGCCTCGACCTCGATACGATCGATACCCTCAATCGCATTGCAACCGTCGGGCTGAGAGCAGATCTGACGTTGTGGCTCGACGTAAGTTTAGAGGTGGGACGGGAACGCGCGCGTGCGCGGAGCAGCCCCGATCGAATGGAGCGCAACCAGCAAGATTTTTATGCGCGCGTACGTCAAGGTTACGCGCATTTTGCTGCGACCGATCCCGAGCGCGTGGTTCGCGTGGATGCAAACGGCGGGATTGATGACGTACACGCTAGAATCCGTGCCATCCTAAGCGATCGCCTGGCGCGCAGGCCGCTCTAAAGATCTATCGCAGAGGGAAACCGTGTGGCAAACGCGACCGAGTGGACGACCGCCAGGATCGCACGGCACTGGCGGCGGCGATCGCGACGGCACTCGAGCAGGATTTTAGGTGCTGGTCTCTTTCCACGACTACCACTCGGGCATACACTGGTCGTGATGAAGTCGAGGCAGTGAGAGGCACAGCCAGTGAAACGAGTACTGGGAATCATACTTGGAGGTGGAGCGGGCACGCGCCTGTATCCCCTGACGAAGTTGCGCGCCAAGCCTGCCGTCCCGCTCGCAGGTAAGTATCGCTTGATCGATATTCCGATCAGTAACTGCATCAATTCTGACATCCACAAAATCTACGTTCTCACGCAATACAACTCGGCATCTCTCAATCGCCACATTAGCCGCGCTTACAACAACTTCTCGCCCTTTTCCGATAGCTTTGTCGAGGTTCTAGCCGCCCAGCAAACCCGCGAAAGCCCCAGTTGGTTTCAGGGAACAGCGGACGCCGTGCGCCAATATCTCTGGCTGATCGAGGAATGGGATGTCGACGAATACATCATCCTCTCCGGCGATCACCTATACCGCATGGATTACGCGCACTTCATCCGCCATCACCGCCAGACAGGTGCAGACATTACCCTGTCGGTCGTTCCGGTAGATGAGCGCCGCGCGTCAAGCTTTGGATTGATGAAAATCGACAACTCCGGTAGCATCGTCGATTTCAGCGAGAAGCCTAAAGGCGACGCCCTTCGGCAAATGCGCGTCGATACAGCATTGCTCGGACTCGATCCCGACGAAGCGCAGAAAAGCCCTTACATTGCCTCAATGGGCATCTACGTTTTTAAGAAAGAAGTGCTGGCTTCGCTGCTGCGGGACAATTCGGAGCAAACGGACTTCGGGAAGGAAATCATTCCTCAGGCAGCAGCGAACTTCAACGTGCAAGCGTACCTTTTCAAGGGGTACTGGGAAGACATCGGTACGATCGAATCGTTCTACCGCGCCAACATCGGGTTGACCCAGCAACCGATGCCACCCTTCAGCTTCTACGACAAAGACGCGCCAATCTATACGCGATCGCGCTTCCTGCCGCCGACGAAGCTGCTTAACTGCCAGGTGACGGAGTCCATCATTGGCGAGGGCTGCATTCTGAAGGACTGCCAGATCAGCCACTCGGTCTTGGGCGTGCGCTCGCGGGTTGAGTCGGGGTGCTCGATCGAAGATACTTTGCTCATGGGCAACGACTTCTACGAGACCTCTGGCGAGCGCGATTCGAGCGCGCAAGCTGGTACGATTCCGGTCGGGATCGGGCAGAACACCACCATCCGCCGTGCAATCGTCGATAAGAACGCTCGCATCGGCCGCGATGTGCTGATCGTGAATAAGGATCGTATTGAAGAATCCGCTCGCGAGGATGAAGGATTCTACATCCGTAGCGGTATCGTTACGATTCTGAAGAACGCTGTCATTGCCGACGGTACGACGATCTAGTCAATCTAAAGGCTAGGCATTCTAATGCCTCGCGCCCTTCTAGCGCGATTGCTATTGGCTAAAACATGATGGAGGCGAACACTTCCATCTCGATAGGGGCGATCGCGCCCCTTTTTTGTTGCCTGGGACTTTGTTAGTCGTAACCGTCCGAGGATGGCTAATCGAGATTGCAATCGTGTCTGCAATCGATCGTGCCTACAATATGGTGCGACGCTCTGCCTGCCGCGATGACGCTCGCGATCGCCTACCATCCAGACTACGTGGCACCGCTGCCGGATGCCCACCGCTTCCCGATGCCGAAGTTCTCGCTGCCATGTGAGTTCCTGCTTGCTGAGGGTATCGCTCGCTTGCAAGATGTTCGCGCCCCGGAACCGCCCCCACGCGCGTGGCTGGAACTCGTGCATACACAGGCTTACATCGATGCTTACTGCGAAGGCACCCTCGACGCGCGATCGCTGCAGCGTATCGGCCTGCCCTGGAGCCCGAACTTGGTCAAGCGCACTTGCACGGCGATTGGCGGAACGATCTTAACGGCGAAACTCGCACTCAGACAGGGCATTGCCTGTAACTCGGCTGGCGGCACGCATCATGCGTTTCCGAGTTACGGCTCGGGATTCTGCATCTTCAACGACATTGCCGTGGCTGCGCGCGTCGTGCAGACGCTGGGACTGGCACGGCAGATCCTGATTGTCGACCTCGACGTGCATCAAGGCGACGGCTCTGCATACATTTTTCGCGACGATCCCAGCGTGTTCGCGTTCTCGATGCATTGCGAGAACAACTTCCCGGCGCACAAGCAACCCGGCGACTTGGACGTGCCGCTTCCCCTGCGGTCTCAACGACGATGGCTATCTACAATTCTTGGCGCAGCATTTACCCGACCTGCTCGATCGCGTCCCTCCCGACCTAGTTTTTTACGATGCCGGCATCGATACGCATGTTGGCGATCGCCTGGGCAAACTAGCCTTAACAGATAGCGGACTCTACCGTCGCGAGCGGTTGGTTTTGAGTACCTGCGCGGCCGCAGGCTAACCGGTTGCCTGCGTCATTGGCGGTGGGTACGATCGCGATCTGAAGGCACTGGTAAGGCGTCACCCACAACTCCACCGTGATGCGTTCGATGTTATCCGCAAGTATCGACTTTAGCGTTGTTTTTTAGCTTGAGGTCTTGCTTCATCAGTGCGCACTACTGGGCAGCAAAGCTAGTTGTTTTCGCGCAGCACGCTTGCCTCGAACTGCAGCCTAGCGATGCAGAAATACCTCTCCGAGGCTTGATAAGCTTGAGTTGCGCGCATTTGCCACGAGGAAGAACCGCCGTGCTGCTCTCCAAGGGCTTCGAAATCGAAATCTATACCGGTACGCCTGCTGGCGAGATCGTCGGGCTCTCCGATCGCATCGTCGCCGGCCTCCCGGGCTTTGTTCGCGAGCCGGATAGCCGCAATGTCGAATACACGACTGCCCCGCTTTACGACTACGATCGCCTGCTGTGTGCCTTAGTGCGCCCGCGCATGCATCTGCGCTCTTATTTGCAGCACCTCGGCAACTACACGCTGGTACCCGGCAGTACCTTGTCCCTCGGCAGCAGCGATCGCTTCTATCGCTCCGACCCCAGCAATCCTTACCACGAATATATCGAACGCACGTACGGCACCCGCGTCGTGACCGCGAGCGTGCACATGAATATTGGCGTTGCCGATCCCGAGCAGTTGATGCGTGCCTACCGGCTCGCGCGCGTGGAAGCTCCCTTATACTTAGCACTGAGCGCGTCGTCGCCTTTCCTAGACGGTCGAGCTACCGGCTATCACTCCACTCGCTGGGGTCTGTTTCCCCAAACCCCCGCCCGCGTGCCGCTGTTTGTCAGCCACCAACATTACATCGACTGGACCGAGGAGCAACTGGTCCTCGGCACCATGCAAAACGTGCGCCATCTGTGGCTGTCGGCGCGCCCGAACGGCGACTGCCGTCCTTACAAACTCAACCGTTTGGAACTGCGCATTTGCGACTTAGTTGTCGATCCGATTGCGCTGCTGGCGATCGCGGCATTACTCGAAGCTCGCGTCGTTCAACTGCTCGGCGAGCCCGATTTAGATCCCCTGACGGCGAGCAAATTCGACGCCGATGCAATCCTCGACCTTATTGCCGCGAACGAACAGGCAGTCGCCCGTGACAGCCTCGATGCCGATCTCCAGCACTGGCAGGACGGTCGCTACCTCAGCGCTCGCGACTGGATTGCCGAGCTGTATCCGCAGGCCGCCGAAATCGCTCGCCAAGGCGGTTACCTGTGTTTTCTGTCTCCCCTGAAGAAACTTCTGCGCGAGGGGAACGCTGCCCAACGGTGGCTGCACCAATACGCCAGTGGTAGCGCGCCGCAAGCAATTGTCGCCGGCGCTATCCGCAATGCCGAGCAACACGAGCGGGAATTGGAAAGCAAGCTCTGTCCGCAGCTAATGGCTGCCTAGCGCAATCGCCTGAGTTAAATTCGGACAAATTTGGATCTGGTTTCCACAACCCGAAATCCAGTTGCGGAACCTCGGCGGCGGAATCTCGGTCCTCCAAAACGTGTGTGACAGTTAGGCGTGTGGCAACTGAGGTTGCCGCAAGACCAAATGGGTGGCGGTGATCGCTAGACTGGGGAACGTCCCGTCAATGCGCGCTTTCGTGCCTAGAGTCGTCCTCGTTCATCCGCAGATTCCCCCCAATACGGGCAACGTCGCTCGCACCTGTGCGGCGATGCGTACGGAACTGCACCTCGTCAGTCCGCTTGGCTTCGAACTCAGCGATCGGTATCTTAAACGTGCTGGGCTGGATTACTGGCCCTTCGTAGAACTGTACTGTCACGACAACTGGGAAGCATTCCTGGCTGTCAGTCGAGTGCATGGCGGTCGGCTCATTGGCTTCAGCACCTCGGGTCGGCACTTATACACTCACATCGCGTTTCGCGACGATGACTGGCTGCTCTTCGGGAGCGAAAGTTCGGGTTTGCCCGCCCGCACGCTTGCTATATGCGATGCCACTGCTTATATCGCCATGGCCGAGCCAGGCGTCCGCAGCCTCAATCTCTCGGTCAGCGCTGCTGTTGGCTTGCTAGAAGCACGGCGGCAGCTCGGGCATCTCGACGCGCGACCGCCAGCGGATAACGATTAAGGGTTCTACGCAGTCTTGGGATGCGTCCGCGATCCCTAGATGGCGCGACTCAGTGATTCCTACTGAAGATTTGTTACTTTCCCCTTGCGGCGGCGAATCAACTTGTCCTCAATTTTGAAGGCGGACTTGTCTAAACGGCGAAACCGGGTTAGTCTTGCAAGGAAATTTTTCGCTGGACCTACTAGGGGTTTGTGATTTGGGTCAGGATCCCTAGAAATTTCTTATATATGTCCTGCGCTTTATCTATCGAGTGAGTTCGCTTGCGGTCGCTCGGGGCCGCTGGTTGGGTAGTTGGATCGGTCAAAACGGGTTGCATCGGAATCGGACGGTATCGAACCGAAACCGGCAACGCCCTCGTCATTGAATCGGGAGGTTCCTGTTGAAACGCGCACCTGAAGCTCGAACTCGCGCTCTCCCCTCGGAGACTGCTTTTGCTGTCAGTACTCGTGCTGGTAATTCCTTAGCGGTATTAGGACTTGCGCTGTCTGCAGGCGCGATGGTTCCCCAGCCAGGGAGTGATGCCCTTGCAGTCGGGCGGCTGCCCGATCGCTCAGTACTGGGGGACGTGTCGTCTGAGTCAGATCGCGAAATCTACATCGAGCCGCTTCAGGCGATCGCGAGCCCCAACAATCCGGTTGACGCGCGCCGCTTTGCGTCCTACCGCGTGCGACCTGGCGATACGCTTTGGGGGCTTTCGCGGCGATACGAGATCGCCCCTGCCACCCTAGCAGCCGTTAACAATCTCGACGCTAATGCGCTACTGCGGATCGATCAGGTATTGCGCATACCTGTCTCCACCACAGCGTTAAAGGACTTTCCGACGGTTTCAGCAACGTCAGCGCTTTCGCCACAGGTGCTGCCCTCGCCGGAACGATCCCAGTCCGTTGAGGTTGCCTCGCAGTTGTTGAACGAGTCGCAAGTGTTGCCGCCGCTGGCAAACCAAGATGCCCTCGCATTGCTGCCGACACTACCGTTGTTTGCCGCTCCCGAAAATGCCTTTGGACCCACCGCACCTGGATTGCCTATTTCTGGAGCGAGCTTCACGGTTGCACCAACGCTACTGCCTGCCGAGTCGCCGCAATTGCTGGAACCCGAGGTTGCCGAATCAGTTGCACGTTCGATTGCTCCTGCACCCATCACAACGGCTGACGATACCCTTGCGGCACAGATAGTACATCGCGTTCGCCGCGGCGACACTCTTTATGGCATTGCCCGGCGTTATGGTGTTTTGCCCAACGAGATTCTTGCCCTCAATCGCCTGAGTAACCCCAACCAGCTAATCGTCGGTCGCGAGTTGCGAATTCCGTCGCGCGCAATCGCCCTCAATGCAGCGGTTGCCGGTGGCGATCGGACTTGGACTGCAATTCAGTCGCCGGCCGTCGATTCGGCACCCGAGCAGCAAACCTTTCATGTGAACCGCTTGCGCGCTGACATCACGCGTTTGCGCCAGGAATACCGCTTACATCAGGTCCGCATCCGCGAAAGTGCCTCGGCTGTCGAGCCAAAGGCTAGCGGTCTCTCCACCCCGACAAGCTTGGTGAACCTGCCCACGGGCCCGGTCGCCGTTGCTCCAGTAGAGATAAATGCGTACAATCGTACGTTGGATACTCCCGTCGGTCGGTCGGTATCGCCCGATTTGCCGCCACTGTCCTCCCCGGACGAGCACCTACCGGATGGAGCGGATGCTTTCGCAGGCTATATCTGGCCGGCCAGAGGCGTTCTTACCTCGGGCTATGGCATGCGCTGGGGTCGGATGCATCGCGGCATCGATATTGCCGCACCGGTCGGGACGCCAATTTTTGCTGCCAGCAGTGGTGAAGTGGTTGTAGCAGGCTGGAACGCCGGCGGTTATGGCAACATAGTGAAACTGCGCCACGGCGACGGCAGCGTAACGCTATACGCCCACAACAGCCGTATCGTGGTCCGACGCGGGCAGCGCGTGCGTCAAGGTCAGCAAATTGCAGAAATGGGGAGTACGGGACGCAGCTCGGGTCCACACCTCCACTTCGAGATTCACCCGGGCGGTCGGGGTGCAACCAACCCAATTACATTGCTGCCTCGCAATAAGTAGCTCTTTCGGTTGAAGGGGAGCCTTGCCCTGGGGATGTCTTGACCTCGTTGACTTGTCAAACAGTGTTCTTCACCACTCGCCCGTACTTGTTGCTGGTGGGTTTTGCATCTGACTACCCCTGACTGCTAACCCGACTCCGAGCAACAGTACGATCGCACCGAAAAGCACGGCAGGGGCGGGTACTTCCCCGAAGACAACAAACCCGAGAAGGCTCGAGCCAACCGGCTCGAACAAAATTGCCAGAGCCACCAACGTCGGTGAAATCCAGCGTACGGCCCAGTTGAAACTGGTGTGACCGCCGATTTGAGAGACAATTGCCATGGCCAGAATGTAGAAATACACTGAGCTGGGGTGCCCGGTATATCTGCCGCCAAACAGCCAGGGCAGCGGCAGCAGCAACAGAGCTGCTGTGGAGTAGGCAATCGCAACGTAGTTGCCAATGCCCAAGCCGCACCGCTGTGCCTCGCGCCCGAGCAGGAAATAGGCGCTAGCCGCCCACGCGCCGACCAGTGCCAACAGGTCCCCAAGCAGCGGGTTGCTGCCAGCCAAACCGCTATCGGCGTCGCCATAGGCAATAAGAGCGCCGCCCGCGATCGCGATGGCGATGCCCAGACCGGACGCGCGCGTCGGTTTCTCGCCGAGAAACGCCCAGGCCAGCAGCGCAACCCAGATGGGATTGGTGGTTACGAGAGTCACCGAAGCAGCAATTGAAGTAAAGGCAAGCGAAGTAATCCAAGTTGCGAAGTGGACGCACAGACACGCGCCGGCCGCGATCGCGTACCTGGTGGCGCGGGACGTAACGGATGGTTGTCGGATGCCGCTCCAGGTAGGGAGAACGAGCAGGGCGGCAAAGAGTAGGCGCGTGGCGGAGACGAACAGGCTGAAGCCGATGCTGGTGTTGGCAGCTGCCACCATACTGAGGCGGATGAAAATAGCGGCAGTTGAGACGGCGAAGACGCCGAGGGTCAAGATGGCAACGACGATTGAGGTAGCAGGTGGGGACGAGGGACGGTGCATTCGGCGTCAAGTTTGCCTGAATGATGTCAGGTTTCGCCAGCACAAAACCTGGATATCGCCGCTCGGACACAACATCCACCAGACGGTTTCTTATACTAGCGGCAGTATTTGATTTAGTGTAGCGACTGGCGATCGCGCAGACCAATGAGTCGATCGACCGGTGGAATCTAGAGTCGAATGCCGTGACTGAAGGAGCGTCGAATCCGTAAGAACTAACTCAGGCAAGGTTTTTAGCCTGGATTATTCATGAACTCTTATGCGGAGACCCTTAACCTTTTGCCCTGCAATGCTTGCAGTCATTTTCGCTCAATGACAGTACGTTTCTACACACGTAGATTTGAGCCTAGTCAGAGCAAGGGCTTAAGGCTTCGTCAAAATCTTCGTGAATAATCCAGGCTAGTCGTATTGGATAGTCTACGCGCAACCGCAGCAGTGACTTTGGGATTGACAACAAACCCAATTGCCTTGTGTCTCGGTTCGTGAGACCCTTGCCCGATGAGCTATATCTCCTAACAGCACTTCCGCTCCTGGCAGCAATCATCACCTACTGAGCTTGGACTGAGGTGGTGACATGACCGACTCAAATGTTTGCAGTTATGGCTTCCGGCTGCCACCCTCGTTTGCCCTTTACCACGAGCTGCTGTCGATGCAGCTCCTGGCAGTTGGTGGCGGCTCCAGCAGCATTTGTGCCGCAAGTGCCATTGCTGCCTCAAAATGGTGGATTGGAGTAGCTGTGTCGACTCTGTTGCAAGAGCCCGAACGACTCTGGCGGTCATACACCTACTACAATCCCCTCTACACTTGGATAGCCGCACTTCAGGGTTTCGTCTTCATAGAATGTCCGAGACGCTGCCCCACCAGCACCCCAGTCACTGCGGTACGGCTAGACTCGACGCGTCCCGAACATCAGCAAATTAGTCCGGCGATCTAGAGCTGAACGGCGCCAACAGTGTCGTAGTAGATAACACCTGCAGTCTCGAGGATCCCTGGCCAGAATTCATCGCCTTTGGCAATCTTGCCCGGCACGTCCTGCAACCATTCTTCTTGGGCTTCCATGCTGTAGTTGAGATACAGCTTGCCATCGACAATCTTCCACGCTTCGGGAATCGACGAGGCTAGGTTGTTATCGCTCAAAGCTTTGGCACAGTAGCCACCGTACTGCGGTGCAAAGGCTTCCGGGTTAGCCGTGAATTGCGCGAGATTTGCTTCGTTAGCAAATTGCCAGGTTGCACCATTCCACTGGTACTGCAGAGAGCTTTCGCCTTCTACCGGCTTGCCCTCGACGAAGTACGCCACGGGGTCGTAACCGCGAATCGCCAGGTTGTCCCCCGCTTCGGGGTCGGTATAAATGGCGGGGGCTGTTGCTGATGCTGCTGCACACGGATTGGATGCAGCACAGGGATTGCCCGCACAGGGATTGGCCGCGCACGGATTCGATGCACAAGGATTGGCTGCGCAAGGAGATGCACAAGGATTGGCTGCGCAAGGAGATGCACATGGGTTCGCCGCGCAAGGCGACGCACAAGGATTGGCTGCGCAAGGCGACGCACAGGGATTGACCGACGCACAAGGATTTGCCGCACAAGGATTCGAGGTGTTTTGCGAATCGGCAAGGGAACAACCAGAGCCCAAGCTTAGCATTGAGGCTAGAGCCAAAGTTGTAAAAAACTTAATCTTCATGGCGCGATCGCTCCACAGGTTGAGTTACAGGTGATACGAAGATAATGAAAATCCAGCTACCTGAAATTTTCATTAACAGATGTGGCAACGAAACCAACCCAGACTGAGAGATTGCTGAAAAAATGCTGAGCATGGTCTGAGATGTCGTGGCTACAATCGCTCGAAAACCTTCGCAAAACAATCCATTGCATACGCGCTCGCGCACAGTGGGTTAGGTTAAAACTTCCAACTCTGCCTGCAGAAAGTCTACAAACTGTCGCGCACTGCGACCCGAACGCCCGTTGTGCCGTGTCGCCCATTGTTTGGCTCGCGCGTCGAGTTCTTCGGCCGGCAGCAAAATCCCACTCAGCTGTGCCAGATGGCGTACGATCGCTAAAAATGCGTCCTGGTCCGGCGGCTCGAAGGTCAGCGTCAGCCCGAAGCGATCGCCAAACGACAGCTTCTCCTGCATCGTGTCCCAAGCGTGGATCTCGTCACTATCGGCAGGACGCGGGCGATCGGCAAAGAATTCGCGGATCAGGTGACGGCGGTTTGACGTCGCGTACACGACGACGTTTTGAGCTATTGCCGTCGCGCTACCTTCCAGAGCAACTTTCAGTGATTTGAACGCATCGTCATCTTCTTCGAACGATAAATCGTCTACGAAAACGACGAAAACCTGCGGTACCGACCGCAACTGCTCGATGACGAGCGGTAGGGCATTCAAGTCGGCTTTGGCGATTTCTACCAACCGTAAACCGCGATCGCCGAATTCTCTCGGTAACGACTTCACGAGTGATGACTTCCCCGTACCGCGGCTGCCGTAGAGTAAAACATTCAGCGCCCGATATCCCGACAGTAGCGCTTCTGTGTTTTGCCGAAGAGCCTGCTTCTGCCATTCGTAGCCGACAATCTCTTGCCAGCGTACCGGGTCGGGATGGGCAATGCCAACCAACTGCCCGCCAAGGTCATGCGCCCCCAGCCGATCGCGTGACGGTGCTGACTGCCACCTCAGAACGCGGTAGCGCGCGAAAGCACCCGTGCCATGACAGCGGTAGTGCTCGGCTAACCTGACTAGCGCCCCCGACCAATCCTCACGCTCGCCCAAAACTTGGCTTGGGTCGGTGGTTACGGGAACCGTCCAGGCAGCTGGAGGACTTGGCAGCTCGCAAGCTTGCTGCACCCAATGCGAGATCGCCTCGGGCGGGCAGGACGCAACTCCCTTTAGGGTTTGCAAATCGCTACGGGCAGCCCTGACGAGTGACGTCGGCAAGTCACTCAACGGTACGTGCTGGACGCGGCGAGAGAAAGGATTATCGTCGTGAAGTACGCAATCTCGCAGGTGGTCGAACCAGCTTTGCTCGGCATCGGCGAGGGCTGCAAACCACCGACCATACGCCCGGATGCAGTCCAGACGGTCGCCCGCTGCCTGCAGAATTTTCACTAACTCTTGGAAAGCCAGTCCAGGCTGGGTTTTAAAGGTGTCGCCGTAGAGCAAGAGCCCGGCAACAGCGCTCGCGATCGCCGCTAGTTCGGGTGCTTTGTCAGGAGTATGTCGGTCAGGGATGGCACTACCCGACGATGTGGTGGGGTCGGACATGAAAGACTATCGCGGGTGATTTTTTTGGATGGACGTATGTGCAGCAAGCTTAGGTTCGAACAGCGGTTGGCGCTGACACTCCGTCCGCTCGCTACAGGCACACTTTAACGGACGCCTGAACCAATTAGTGTCGCTCAGTCCACAACGAGAAAACCCTCTTCTGGCATTGGTTTCAACTATTGCGAATTCCATGTTGAGCTTCTGCTGTTAGCTTGATGCTTAACCAATTGCGTGTTGTTTTCAGATATCAGTCCGTATCAGTATTTGCCTTAAAGGAATCTTGAGGTGAGGGTAATGCTGGAATTGTTGCAATCTGACTCGGGAATTGCTCTAGCGGATTTGGTAGTAATCGTGCGGAGAGTCTCCCTCAGCACTTGCTCGGATAAATTTTAAGCAAGGTGCACTTCCAATCGAAGCAAGAAAAGGCTCATGACACCGAGCCATTGGTCTAACCTTGCCATGTCCTTCACTGCCCCAGAACGAGATTATTTCTCAGGGCATCTTGATGAGGGCACCCGGTCAGCCCTCCTCCGCAGCTGAGACTGATGGTTTCGGCTCGACCACGACTTCGGCCCAGCCTCGGCTGCGATCGCTCTCCGAGTCTATGGTGTCCATCGCCTCAAACATCATAGAGACGGGAAGCCAGTGCGGAGGATATTTGTATCTTGCCGTATCTAGTAGCAACAGCTTGTCGTGCTCTTCCGAATAGGCGGCAACCGGCGAAATGTGACCGCCCCCCTCCTGTCCAACAACCTGTCGGTCGTAGTTGACGATAAGAAAATCCTCGGCGTTGCTGGCGTTTGCCCGAAGCACCGCGCGAAAGTCATCCACAGTTGCGGTGGAGGCGTGGCGGACAGTGACATCAGCCTGGTGAGCTACCAGCATCTCGCCTAAGTCTTCCAGTGGCATCCCTGCAAAAGTAGTGGCTACCCAAGGTCGGACCTCTCGCACCGCCTCCGTGAAGAAGCTATTTTGAGACAAGCTTCTACCTCCAGCGTTGAGGACAGTGACCGCGGAGGCAACTCCACACCAGCTCAGCTTCTCCTGCCATTGAAACGCCTCGGTCAGCGCAGAACGGTCCGCAGCAAGAGCCACCTCCAAGAGTTTTTCACCGCGATCGCTGTCGCCCTCAACTAGGTGCGCTGGCAAGGAGCGAGCCTCTACTTTCTCGGGACTCGAAATCGTCAAGTAAGCTGACCATGCCGACAGCCCGGCGAACGCAGCCGAGGTGACACCGATGCCGATTCCAATTTGGGTCAGGACACGCCGCATAGGGATTGAAAATGATAGGTCATCATTAGTTTATTGGACACTTCGATTAATTTGCTCAAGACCGAAGGTCGGCACGGCAGTAGGCCATTTCAACCGCCGGTAACCCACAACCTAGCAATTTCTCGAGGTGGCCTTTAGGCGATCGTCAGGATCTTCTCATCTCGAACTCATCTGCGGTCAGTCTAATAGCTCCAATGTTGGTAGGTATAAAACAACAATGATGATGGGAGCTGGGACTTTTAAATCGTGTGAAGTCGGCTCGTGTTGGCTTCATGTTAAATGCGAAGCTTGCAATTCGAAGCTCGCTTATCGAGCTGCAGCTAGCGTACAGTATCATCTCAAGCTGGATGACCTGGCGTAATTTTGGGGATCTGAGCCAGGTATCAGGTCTCATTTCAAACTTCAACGCGATCGCAACAGATCGCACGCACGAGGAGGCGCGATATCTGTGGAGTATGACGTAGTAGTGATTGGCGGTGGTTCTGGCGGACTGGTAGTTGCAAGCGCAGCAGCTCAGCTTCACGCCAAGGTTGCCCTCGTCGAAAAGGATCGCCTGGGCGGCGACTGTTTGTGGTTTGGCTGCGTTCCGAGCAAGTCCCTCCTCCACGCCGGCCGTGCCGCTTACGAGGTCCGTAACGGATCGCGATTCGGCATCTACACCGATCCACCACGCATCGAATTCGCGGAAGCCACGCGTCACGTCCAGCAAGTCATTGCCAACATTCAACCCCACGACTCGCCGGAGCGCTTTCGCAGCTTGGGCGTCGAGGTGATTTTTGGCGAAGGGAAGTTCAGCGGTCGAGACACTTTCGCCGTCAACGGCCGGCAACTGACGGCGCGGACGTTTGTCGTTGCTACAGGCTCGCGTCCTGCCCTGCCGCCGATTCCCGGCTTGCAGGCAGCAGGCTTCCTAACCAACGAGCAGGTGTTCTCCTTGCAAGAGTGTCCGCAGTCGTTAGCTGTCATCGGAGCCGGACCGATCGGTTGCGAACTCGGACAGGCACTGCACCGATTGGGCTCGCAAGTCACCATCATCAGCAGCCGCGATCGCATCATGCCTAAGGAAGAGCCCGAGGCTGCGGATGTAGTCGAGCGTCAGTTCGTCGCTGAAGGCATTCGCATCATTCACAATGCTCGTGCCGAGAGCGTTGAGGTGGCGGGCAATAAAAAGATTGTGTGGGTGGGCGGGCAAAAAGTCGTTGTCGATGAAATTCTCATGTCATCGGGACGCGTTCCGAATGTACATTCGCTCAACCTAGAAGCAGCCGGTGTTGAGTTTTACAAGACCGGTATTAAAGTCAACCAAAAGCTGCAGACAACTAACAAGCAAATCTATGCCTGCGGCGACGTCATCGGCGGCTACCAATTTACCCATGTTGCCGGCTACGAAGCCGCCGTTGTAGTTGCAAATGCACTATTCCTGCCTGTCAGCAAAGCCGACTATCGCGTAATTCCTTGGGCGACTTTTACTGAACCCGAGCTCGCCCGCGTCGGGTTGACCGAAGAGCAGGCCCGCGATCGCTACGGCGACAAGGTCTGTATTGTCAAGCAAGACTTTGCCAACGTAGACCGCGCTCAAGCAGAAGCAGCAACGGACGGCTTTGCGAAATACGTTCTCGATCCGAAAGGTCAAATTCTGGGGGCGCACCTCGTCGGTTCCTCTGCCGGCGAGTTGATCCACGAAGTTATCTTGGCAATGAAAAATAAGCTACCCATAACAGCGCTTTCTGGGTACGTTCACATCTACCCGACGCTTTCAGAGATCAATGGCAAAGCCGCCCTCGCATTCAAGAAACAAGGATACGCGGCGAACAAGACGCTCCAAAACCTTTTGCGTGGATTCTTCAACTTCCGACGCGGTAAGTTCTAAGTTTTGTGCCCATGCCGTCCTCACGCGAATTTAAATTACTCAGGTGGGTTTTGCAGTACTCGTGGGTGGCGCAATATTTGACTGAGTAGCTTTAACTTTTACGCCAGCTTGCGTGAAAAACATGCTTCGTGGTGAATGTGCGCCCTGCAACGAAACCTCGCAATCTCGAGCCAACAAAGAGCTGGCTTGCTAGCGGCGGCGGTGACCCAGGTACTCGGCATATTCGCCGATGATGCGATCTCGCATGAAGCGCCCTTTTGATTCGGACGCTAGAAGAGCATCGTATACTTCTTTGGGAACTTCCTCGTATGTATAGGTTTTACCGCTTGTAAATACAACTTTAAGTGTGGCAGTTTTTTGATTGTAGCCAACTGCCCTAATCATCCTCGATTCGACCGCGACCAGTTCCATGATAGAGACCTCTTGCAGGTAGGGAAGCGAATAAATCACAAACGAATTTTATGCTACCAGCTGGGCGCGCATCTGTCGTCGTTGCAGCCATTGTTGCCAAGGATCTTGCGAACGGGCAACAGCGGCATCCAAACGATCTCAGCCCCTTACCCGTTTGCGACATCGACTGCGGTCCGGAGCGCGATCGGTAAATCCTACTCCGTACTTGCGAACGAGCAGCACGGCCCCCTCAAAATTTATGCGCAAATTTCTTCCGGGACATTACACTTGCCCCCGGTTCTGGTGGAGTTCATCTAAGAGTATCCACGCAACCCAAAGTCTGACTAACGTCGAACGCCCGGAACGTGGATCTGCTGCAAGAAGACTTAGTTAACACGGTCCGGATTGCCGAACTACTTGGCAAAATGAGTTTAGAGGTCCCCCCACTTGCTCCAACACCCGGTTGTTTTGCAATGCCTTGACTTACTAACAAAGGCGCGGAACCATCGCGTATCCTCAGAGCTCTGCCTGTATAGCTACCTGCACATCAAAAACCTGAAAACAGTAGGGATTTGTAACTTAGGCGGACCGGATGGAGAGCACGAGGATAGAGTCTGAGGTATACTCTGTTCCAAAAATGCTGAAGTCTTAAAAAGTTGCTGAAGAGGGTGGATTGGGAATTAATGCTGCCTTCATTTGTTAGCGCTTAGGGCACTGCAACAAGGCCATCTACAAATCGCACTTCCCGAGACTTCGATCTGCACGATCTAATCACCCAACAGGCATCTTTCCGTCAAGATCCAAGTTTTTCGGGAATTCCTCCAGGAAGGGTTGCCTCAAGCATCACCGACAATGGAACTTGAAATAAGCCCGTGACGAGACTTGAACTCGTGACCTCACCCTTACCAAGGGTGTGCTCTACCGCTGAGCTACACGGGCGGAAAAACCGGGCTTGGAGATCTTTTGCACCGGTTCGACATTACTAGAATGCCGCGTGGTGGGCCGGGCTGGATTCGAACCAGCGTAGGCGTAGCCAGCGGATTTACAGTCCGCCTCCATTAACCACTCGGACACCGACCCTCGTTCCACGCAGTTACTAATCATAACAGACAGTCATGGCTACCCGTCAACGAGATCGTCAAGACTCTCATCAGTGACAGTTGCGCGATCGCTGCACCACCGATCGCCGCAGCCGTGCTGCTGGCCCCCTTGCCTGCAATTGCTCGAATTGCAGCAGCATTTTGATGACAATACCGTCAATTGCCGAACGCGTCACCGAGCCAGTCGCCTAAAGCTTTCCACCATCGCAGCCAGGCAATCGTGACCTTCTTGGCGGCAGGCGGGAGCGGCACGGATAGAATCCTCACACCCGAGGGTGGGTTCAGACCGGCGAGCACGTCATACGTGGGGCTTTTTGCGGTCGTGGTAGGGAGCTAGCAGCTGGTGGTAGCCTATCACAGTTGCGTTTTGGCAGTAGAACGCACGAACGAACTTGCCGTAATGGAAATCCTCGGAAGCAAGTAATTCGCAAAGCTGCCTTTTGGCAATGCGAGCGGGTTATGCATCGAACAGGCAACCTCTCTCTCGACCGCCCGATCGAATCGGTAGCCTCTGCGAGTGCGGTCGACTCTGAGAAATCGCGCCCTGCAACAACCTATACAAGGACTTTGCCCTATATCCTGGCGACTCGGGCGGTTAATGCTCGACGGTCGCGGTCGGCCGAACACCGTCAACAAAGCCATTCTCGCGAATGAAGCTCTGGTATGCGCTCTGGAGAATGCGGCGGCCGAGCGTTCAGTTACCCTGGCGTTTGGCTACACAATTTGTTGACGTTCGGGACTCCCGCGACCGCGTCCGCGCCGGAAGAGTTACTCCGTTGAACAGTCACTCCGTTTTTCGCTCCCACCCTTCGCGTCCTGGGAATTACGGTCGAACCGGGCAATCTGACGATCGCTTCTATCGTCCCCACTCTCTCGCAGCGGCTTGGGGGCTGCAGCCGGGCAGATCGCCTCCTGGGGCTCAATTGCGAGCAGTTGCAGTCTCTAGAGCACCTCGAAGCAGACATTCGCCAGCGGTCGTCCAAACTTCTGCCGACTGTTGCCCCCTATGAGTACCGATAGCACTTGCGCGTGCGGCTCCGAGCAGCAGGGTTTCGGACCGGCTGAGAATGGCCAGCTCGCATAAACCCCTCATACCCTGCAAACAACACCCCATTCGCCCGGCGCGAAAGGGATGTTATTGTGCTGGTTGGTGCAGGAAGTTCGATACTAGGCTTCGACAGGTGCAGATTCCTTGGGACGAGGCGAGAGCAACGTCATAAAGCGCATTACCTCTTCGCTCAGGCGCATCGCCCGTTCCATAGGCGCGATCGCTTCGCCCGTGACATCAAAATTCATCTGAACGTAGATGCCGTCCTGAAATTTTTGAATCGGATACGCAAGACGGCGTTTCCCGCGATTCTGGATCTCCATCGCCGTTGCTCCATAGGATTCGAGCAACTCGCGGTATTTGAGAATCTGGTTGCCGACGCGCTCCTCAGCGAGATCGGGTCGCAGGATGTACATCGTTTCGTAACTCTGTATCATGATGGCAATTCTCCTTTCGGACTAAGCGGCTTTCCGTCGCGCGGAAAGCAAGGATTTACTATCCTACTACCTTTGTTGCGATCCGCACCCACGCGGTTGCCACTCCCCATCCCGATGGTGCAACGTTACGTCCGCGTCCGCACAATTCAAGGTCAAACCTGTTACGGCTTGCTAGAAGCTGACCGTAGCGTTCTGGTGCTAGATGCACCGCCATGGATTGGCGGACAACCGACCGATCTCAAACTCGATCCCGACAGCTATCAGTTGCTTGCCCCTTGCGCCCCGACAAAGATCGTTGCCGTTGGCAAAAACTATCGCGATCGCGCTGCCGAAATGGGCGCGGGCGTCCCAGAGCAACCGCACTTGTTTCTCAAGCCCCCGACAGCAGCTACTGCCGATGGAGAACCGATCTATTACCCGTCTCAGTCCGAGCAGATCGACTACGAAGGCTCACTTGCTCTCGTCGTCGGCGTGCGCGTCAGCCGTTGCTCGCTCGAGCAGGCGCGCAAGAGCGTGTGGGGTTACACCATCGCCAATGATGTCACCGCCCGCGACTTACTGGAACAGGACAAGCAGTGGACGCGCGCGAAAGGCTTTGATAGCTTCTGCCCTCTCGGTCCATGGAGCGTACGCGACCTCAGCGCCAGTGCCAGAATCCAGACATTCGTGAACGACGAGGCAGAACCACGTCAGTCTGCATCGATCGGTCAGATGGTCTTCGGAATCGATACGTTAATTGCCTATATATCGGAGATCATGACGCTGCTGCCGGGCGATATCGTCTTAACCGGCACGCCACCGGGCGTGGGTCCGCTCGAGATCGGCGATCGCATACGAGTCGAAATCGAAGGGATCGGTCAGCTTACCAACCCTGTTGTTGCCCGCCCAGATTTGCCCGCATAAAGACGCAATCTTCGACGGTTAACCCTTTGAATGTATTCCCGAGGGGCTGCTATCTAAGGGGGGAGTCTGAGACGGATCCCTAACGCACTTGCGCGTAAACAGCTTGGGAAATTCCAGGGATCTCGGCGTAGAGACCGCGCGCACACTGCACGAAAGCGAAGATAACGGCAGCCAGCGCGCCGATAAAAATTACGTTGTAGAACGTCTCGATAATGAAACTGCCCGGACCGAGCGTTCTCACGAACAAGCTTAAAACCAAATGCAGCAGGATCAAAAAGATATCTAGCAAAAGCGCCTGCATCGTATTGAAGCGAATGAAGTGGTTGATGCGCTCGTTGCGGACGACTAAGAAGAGCAAAGCAAAGAAGATAATCAGTCCAAAAGGAAACTGACCGTAAAGAATTGCAAACGGTATCAGCGGTAGGAAAAGGGGTCGCAAGAAGGGCAGCTGTTGGAAAACGAATACCCCAAAGGGTAAGGCTACAACAAGGGGCAACAAGTAAGCCAATGCCGAGAATGCTCGATCCTTATAGTCGGTTGAACCGCGCCAGGTCATTTACGTATCCTCTCTCTGATGTCGGCACCGAGCCGGTCTCAAACCCCGGAAGGTGCGCGCTTGCATTGCCCGCACCAGTCCAGAATAACGCAGTCTTCAGATGGATCTCGCGTCTTGGTTGAAGGCCGCACGTGCTTTGTCTCTCGTGTAATAGTTGCCGCGCGCCCTAACCTCTCACGGTTGGCTGACTCTAGGCATCTCCATCGGAGTCGAGATGGGCAACGCGAAAGCCCATCTGACACTCGTATAGCTCGTACGAGTTGGGGTTGCCCTCGCGCAAACGCCGCCCACAGATCAATTGCCCGCCACGCCAACGGGGCTGTCCGGCGCGATCGGCAAACAGACAGCTTTGGCAAACACCTTGAGGTGCAAAGACGCGATTGTCGGTCAGCATCACCAGCATGGCGCTCTCCTCCCGCTAACGCGTTTGATTAGGCTTATTCTAAGCATAGATCGCTAGAACGGCAGCATGGCTGAGATTGCAGCAGGCTGATGGCGATCGCAAGCGGCGTGCGGTTGCTCGCGTGCGGCTCGACAGCAGCGATTCCGAATGTAGGGGCAAAACCGATGCAAACCCTTGTAGTTGCGACTAGTAATCCCGGCAAAGTCGAAGAAATGCAAGCCTACCTTGACGGGTTGGCATGGCACTTGCAGCTCAAACCGCCGCAACTAGAGATCGAAGAGACTGGCAAAACCTTTGCCGAGAATGCTTGCTTGAAAGCAACGCAGGTAGCACGAGCCTTAGGAATGTGGGCAATTGCCGACGACTCCGGACTGGAAGTCGCTGTATTGGGAGGGGCGCCCGGCCTGCATTCTGCACGTTACGGCAAGACGGACGCCGAGCGCATTGCCCGGTTGCTGAAGGCTCTCGGGGATCGTTCCGAGCGGGCCGCCCAGTTTGCGTGCGCGATCGCGTTGGCACGACCGGACGGCACGGTCGCGTTGCAGGCAATGGGCATCTGTCCCGGCACAATCCTGGACGCGCCACGCGGCACGGGTGGCTTTGGTTACGATCCGATTTTCTACGTTCCGGAAGCCGGACGAACGTTTGCCGAGATGTCGCCAGAGCAAAAACATTCGCTCAGCCACCGCGGGCGGGCGTTTGCCGAGTTGCTACCGCAACTTGCCGCGCTCTCGGCAGCACCCCTCTAGATACTGCTGGTCGGTCTCCGCGCGATCGCGAGAGCCCCCCTCATCCCGCACACCAACAGCGCTCCGCAGGAGCGGGACGAGTCGGCAAGTGTGTTAGTCGGCCTCGAGGTATAAGTGTTTTAGACGGCCTCGAGGTTTTTCTCGCCCGTGCGAATCCGGACGATTTCGTCGACTGGATAGATGAAGATTTTGCCGTCGCCGATTTCGCCGGTACGCGCAGCACCCACGATCTTATCGACAACGATTTGGACTTGATCGTCTTCAACAACGACCTCGACTTTGAGCTTCTGCAAAAATTCGACCGTGTACTCGGAGCCGCGATAGCGCTCGGTTTGCCCTTTCTGGCGACCGAAGCCGCGCACTTCGGAAATGGTCATGCCAACTACACCAGCATTGACAAGGGCAATTTTAACTTCGTCGAGCTTGAACGGACGGATAATAGCTTCTACCTTTTTCAAGGGTCTCTCTCCCAGTTGTGTGAAGGCTTCATTATCTATATAAATCCAGCAAGCCTCTTTCTAGCACTGGGTAGGGTCAAAATTTTGTAACTTTGGCTACGTGTACTCTCCGCGCCGGGCGATCGCAAGTGGATTCGAGCTCGAAGGCCCGCGCGGATCGGAGAAGAACTGAGGTCGTTAGGTTTTAGGACTGTATCAAGTGCCCGAACCCACGAGACCCGTGCTGGTTTTTCCGACTGGTGCCAACATGTTTTGTGCTTCACGCACTCCACTGGCCCGCTGCTTTAATGTCCGGTGCTAGTTGCTCGCCCCTGTCGTACTACAATTGAGGACACATTCTGCACCCGTACAGAGGGATTTTAACGATGCCGATCGCGGTGGGCGTCATTCAGACGCTTGGGTTCCCGGCAGTTCTCGCATCTGCAGATGCAATGGTGAAGGCAGCGCGGGTGGCGCTGGTCACGTTCGATAAGGCCGAACGCGGTCAGTTCTTCGTGGCAATTCGCGGGAATGTTGCCGAGGTGAAAACGGCAATGGCGGCTGGTATTGAAGCAGCAGAAGCATCCTTCGGCGGCGAGGTTCTGACCCATTACATCATTCCCAATCCGCCCGAGAATCTCGAAGCAGTCATGCCCATCGACTACACCGAACAGTCGGAACCCTTCCGTCTTTAAAAGAGAACGCGCTGGTATACCCATCCAGATTGGCGAACTCTCATCAGTAAAGGGTGCGGTCGCCCTCTCGGCCCCAATAGCCTTGTGGCATGGGAAAAAATCCAGCCATCCTGTACGCTGATTCGCAGCGTTCGGGCAATAATGAGCTGGAAGACGAACCAATTAACAGTTGAATCACCGCTCGACTGGATTGACCATTAACCATTGACTTAATTCGTAGGGAGAAGCAAGACTCATGTCACAGGTTGCGGTCGGAACGCTTGAAACGAAAGGATTTCCCGGCATTTTGGCAGCAGCCGATGCGATGGTGAAAGCAGGCAGAATCACCGTCGTCGGCTACATTCGTGCGGGCAGCGCGCGCTTCACAATTATCATTCGCGGCGATGTTTCTGAAGTCAAGCGCGCGATGGATGCCGGTATGGAAGCTGCCGAGCGCACGTTTGGGTCGACGTTGGAGACATGGGTGATCATCCCGCGCCCACACGAAAACGTGGAATGCGTGCTCCCGATTGCGTTTAACGAGAAAGTAGAGCGTTTTCGCGATTCCATCGAGCGCCCGCCGACGATCGCAGCTGCGCGACCGGGCGCATAATCCCGGCTTGCCCCCCGCAATCGCGACAATCGTTTCTCCAACGCTCGACAACCTGGCGCGAGGGAGTGACATCCTCCCGACGCTGATGCT